>NZ_JAUQTX010000380.1:0-4185 GCF_059803775.1 Azospirillum sp. UFLA03-27
GCGTATAATCGTCGGCAGCGTCAGATGTGTATAAGAGACAGGGCAGATGTAAGCTCCAGGGCCGTGAACCTCACGGCCGCGTCTGGCCATCGCCACGCACGACATACTTGTAGCTGGTCAGCTGCTCCGCCCCGACCGGGCCGCGGGCGTGGAACTTGTCGGTGGAGATGCCGATCTCAGCACCCATGCCGAACTCGCCGCCATCGGCGAACTGGGTGCTGGCGTTCCACAGCACGATGCCGCTGTCGATGCGCTGCAGGAAGCGCTCCGCCGCCGCCGGGTCCTCGGTCACGATGGCGTCGGTGTGGTGGGAGCCGTGGCGGTTGATGTGCTCGATCGCCCCGTCCACCCCGTCCACCACGCCGCAGGCGATGATCGCGTCGAGATACTCGGTGTCCCAGTCCTCCGCCGTCACCGCCGTCACGCGCGGGTCGGCGGCCTGGGCGGCGGCGTCGCCACGGACGGCGCAGCCGGCGTCCAGCAGGTCCTTCACCAGAACCGGCAGGACGGCGTCGGCGATCCGACGGTCAACCAGCAGCGTCTCGGCGGCGCCGCAGATCGAGGTGCGGCGCATCTTGGCGTTCATCACCACCTTGCGCGCCTTCTCCAACTCGGCCCCGGCATCGACATAGACGGCGTTGTTGCCGTCCAGATGCTTGATGACCGGGATGCGGCTCTCCTCGGCGATGCGCTGGATCAGCGACTTGCCGCCGCGCGGGACGATCACGTCGATATAGTCGCGCATGGTCAGCATGTGGCCGACCGCCGCCCGGTCCGTGGTCGGGACGAGCTGGATCGCCGCTTCCGGCAGCCCGGTGGCGCGCAGCCCGTCGGCCAGACAGGCGGCGATGGCACGGGACGAGCGGATGCTCTCCGACCCGCCGCGCAGGATCGCCGCGTTGCCCGACTTCAGGCAGAGGCCGCCGGCGTCGGCGGTGACGTTGGGACGGCTCTCGTAGATGATGCCGATCACCCCCAGCGGCACGCGCACGCGCTGGATGGCCAGCCCGTTCGGGCGGGTCCATTCGGCGATGACGCCACCGATGGGATCGGGGAAGGCGGCGATGTCCTCCAGCCCCTTGGCCATCGCCTCGATGCGGGCGTCGTTGAGGGCCAAGCGCTCGATCATGGGACCGGCGAGGCCGCGCTCACGGGCGGCGGCGACATCCGCGTCGTTGGCCGCCTGGATCTCCGCCTTGCGGGCGCGGATCGCGGCAGCCGCCGCCCGCAAGGCCTGATCCTTCGACGGGCTTGGCACGGTCGCCAGCTCCGCCGCGGCGGCGCGGGCGGCGCGGCCGAGGGCGAGCATCTGATCGTGCAAGGCGTCGGTGGTCTCAAGCAGGGCGGACATCGGTCTCACTCCAGTGGCGTTCGCCAATTGAAAAGGGCCGGAACCATAGCCGATCCTGCGTTTCCGCGAAAGCCATGCCGGTTAAGCCGAAAAGCTGAGTGGAATACTCAACATTCAGCCTGGGCCACGGATTGTTGCGTGGTTAGCGTTCCCTCATGCAACATTGGCGAGGGAGCCTTTCATGAACCGGCTGGTCCGCCGCGGCGCCGCCGTGGCCGTTGGGGTGGTGTGCCTAGGGGGATCGGCCTGGGCGGAAACACCGCTGGAGCGGGGGCGCGCCCTGGTCAACGGCATCGTCGCCTGCGGCAACTGCCACACGCCGCAGGGGCCGACCGGTCCGGTCGCGGGAAAAGAACTGGCCGGCGGGACGCCCTTCGTCGAGGAGCCCTTCACCGCCTACGCCTCCAACATCACGCCGGATCCGGAGACGGGGATCGGGCGCTGGACCGACGAGCAGCTGACCGCCGCCATCCGCGAAGGCAGGCGCCCCGATGGTAGCCTGATCGGGCCGCCGATGCCCTTCGGCTTCTACCGCGGCTTGTCGGACGGCGACCTGCGCGCCATCGTCGCCTATCTGCGCAGCGTGCCGCCGGTGCGGCATTCTGTCCCGAAGTCCGAGTATCGCATGGCGCTTCCCGCCGCCTACGGACCGCCGGTCGGGTCGGTGGCCGAGGTGCCGCGTACGGATCCGGTGACGTACGGCGCGTACATGGCCGGCCCGCTCGGCCACTGCATGGAATGCCACACGCCGATGCTGCCGGACGGGCGGCTCGACATGACGCGCATGGGGGCCGGCGGGCGGAACTTCACCGGGCCGTGGGGCAACGCGGTGTCCCGCAACATCACGCAGGACAAGGAGCATGGGCTGGGCGGCTGGACCGATGCGGAGATCCGCAAGGCGATCACCGAGGGTGTACGTCCCGACGGCAGCCGGCTGAGCCCGCCCATGGGCTATCATTATTACAAGTCCATGAGCGATGGCGAGTTGGGCGCCCTGGTCGCCTACCTCCGTACGCTTCCCCCGACCCGCTAGACCCCACCGGCCGTCCGTGAAATACCGCACCGCCGAAAACGCAGTACCGGAAGCTTTGCCGAGAGGGCATAGTCCGCGGGCTTTTCCACCCGCCGGACCGTGTCCCCATGCTGACCCTGCTGCTGATCGTCTCCGCCTTCTTCGCGGGCGTGCTCAACGCCGTGGCCGGTGGCGGCAGCTTCCTGACCTTTCCGGCGCTGATCATGGCCGGCGTGCCACCGCTGAACGCCAACGCGACCAGCACGGTGGCGGTGTCGCCGGGCGCGCTGGCCAGCGCCTACGGCTACCGGCGGGAGTTGGGGCGGATCAAGGAGGTCAGCCTGCCGGCCTTCCTCGGCGTCAGCCTGATCGGCGGGCTGCTGGGCGCGCTGCTTCTGCTGTGGACGCCACAGCGCGTGTTCGAGGAGATCATCCCCTGGCTGCTGCTGTTCGCGACGGTGCTGTTCGCCTTCGGCCCGAAGGTGTCGGCCTACATCCGCCGCAACTTCAAGGTCGGTCACAACACCGTGCTGATCGTGCAGTTCTTCATCGCCATCTACGGCGGCTATTTCGGCGGGGGGATCGGCATCCTGATCCTGGCGACGCTGGGAGTCTTCGGCCTGACCGATCTGCACGCGATGAACGGGCTGAAGGCGCTGGTCTCCGGCTGCCTGAACGCGGTCGCGGTGGTGGCCTTCGTCTTCGGCGGTGCGGTCTATTGGAACGAGGCGCTCATTATGATGGTGGCTGCCGTGGCCGGCGGCTACGCCGGGGCCGCCGTCGCCCGCCACATCCCGCCGCCGATCCTGCGCAAGTTCGTGATCGCGGTGGGCGTGGCGATGACCGTCTATTTCTTCGTCGCCAAGGGGTGAAAAGGGCAAGCGGCGGTCAGTCCGCCGCCATGCGCTCCGCAAGGCCGCATAGGCTATCCCAATCCAGCGCCGCCGGGTCCGCCACCACATGGTCGGCGGCCTCGAACAGCAGGTCGGCGTGCTGTGGCCAGGCGATGGTCAGCATGCCGGCGGCCTTGGCGGCGCGGGCGCCGGTCGGGCTGTCCTCGATCACCGCGCAGGCCGCGGGCGGCACGCCGAGGCGAGCGGCGGCGGTCAGGTAGGGCTCGGGGTCCGGCTTGCCCTTGCTCACGTCGTCGCGGCTGAGGCCGAACAGGAAATGCGGGCTGCCCATGTGGCGCAGGTTGGCGTCGACCACGCGGCGTCCGCTGTTCGACACGCAGGCCTGCAGCAGCCCCCGCTCCGCGAAGGCGTCGACCAGCGCCAGGGCGCCGGCCCGCGCCTCGACCTCGGCGATGCGTTCCAGATAGAGGTCGGTGATGGCGTCCGCCCATTCCCGGAAGGTCAGGACCATGGGGCGGGCGGCGTGCAGTCGGGCGTACAGCTCGGGAAAGGCGACGCCCAGCGTGGCCGCGTAGTCCGTGTCGGACATAACATGCCCGTGCAGCCGGCAGACCGCAATGGTGGCGCGCTGGTGCCAGGGCTCGCTGTCCAGCAACGTGCCGTCGATGTCCCACAGGATGGCCTGGAGCGGCGGGCGGGCCAGAATCGGAACGCTCACCGCACCACCAGATCGTCGCGGTGGATCATCTCGTCGCGGCCCCGGTAGCCGAGGATCTCCTCGATCTCGTGGCTCTTGCGGCCGGCGATGCGGCGGGCGTCCTCGGCGGCGTAGGCGGTCAGGCCGCGCGCCACCTCGCGCCCGTCCGGCGCCTTCACCACCACCACGTCGCCGCGCTCGAAGTCGCCCTCGACGGTGCGCACCCCGGCCTGTCTCTTATACACATCTGACGCTGCCGACGATTATACGC
>NZ_JAUQTX010000381.1:0-4153 GCF_059803775.1 Azospirillum sp. UFLA03-27
CATCACAAAGCCCCTTTCCTGGGCTTTGAATCACAACGGTTCCCTTCAGGAAAGGCTCTTTATGGGTCCGGACCCTACTGAGTTTTTTTGCTGCCAGAGGCATAGGATCCCCAAACCCCGACCACGTGCACTGGCGCTTGCTGGGATTCGGTGCCCAAAGACGGTCCACAGGCGGCCCAACCCAACCCATGCGGGCCTGCCACCTGCCGCCTTGGTCCCAGGCGTGGATCGGGAAAGCGAAGACCTTGACGCGGCTGCCGATCTACAGCACAAAGTGCCCCACACCAGTGAAGGTGACGGTTTCAGTAGGTTTGTAGTCCTGTTTGCGATCAATGGGAAACCGTTGATGGATCAGGGCCGCCTCTGGGGGATCGTCTAGCGGTAGGACAGCGGACTCTGACTCCGCCAGCCTAGGTTCGAATCCTAGTCCCCCAACCAACTTTCTCCTTCATCTTTTCTGTTTTTGGCCGAACCAGAGGCCGGTTGGCATCGCCGTCCGTAACACCTCGTCATTTTAAAATGGCCAACCCGCGCTTTTGAAGCGTTGTTGTCGTGGCGCCATGGCGGCGCGGTTGGATTTGCCGCCTCCAGGACTTACTTATGCGGTCCACCTTCCACGGCACGAATTCCCTTGAACGACACGCCCCGCCGCTCCGGCAGCTTTCCCGATAAGGACACGGTCCTTTCCTTCATCCGCTCCAGCACGACGCCGGTCGGCAAACGCGAGATCGCGCGTGCCTTCAAGCTGTCGGGCAGCGACGACCGCGAAAGACTGAAGGAGCTTCTCAAGGAGCTGGAGGCCGACGGCGCCGTGGAACGTGGGCGCAACAAGCGCGTCGCCCCACCGCAGTCGCTGCCGGAAGTCGCCGTGCTGGAGGTGACCGGCGTCGATCCGGACGGTGAGGTCAGCGCCCGCCCGATCACCTGGACGGGCGAGGGAAACCCACCGCGCATCTTCATGATGCCCGAGAAGAAGGGCCATCCCACCCTGGGAACCGGCGACCGGGTGCTGGCGAAGCTGAGCCGCATCAACGACCGGCTCTACGAGGCGCGCACCATCCGGCGGCTGGACGGCACGGTGGGGCGCGTTCTCGGCGTCTATTACCCCGCGGCGGACGGCGGGCGCATCGTCCCCACGGACAAGCGCAACAAGACCGAACTGCTGGTCCTGCCGGCCAACCGCAACGACGCCGAGCCGGGCGAGCTGGTGCTGGCCGATCTGCTGCCCGCGGCCCGGATGGGCTTGCCGCAGGCCCGCGTCGCGGAGCGGCTGGGCCACACGGCGGAGCCGCGCGCGGTCAGCCTGATCGCTGTCCACACCCACGGGCTGCCCACCGACTTTCCGCCCGCCGCCCTGCGCGAGGCGTCGCACGCCGCAGTGCCCGCCCTGACCGGGCGCACCGACTTGCGCAACCTGCCGCTGGTGACCATCGACGGCGCCGACGCCCGCGATTTCGACGACGCGGTGTGGGCCGAGCCGGACCCCGACCCGGCGAACGAAGGCGGCTGGCACATGGTGGTCGCCATTGCCGACGTGGCCTTCTACGTGCGTCCCAATTCGGCGCTGGACCGGGCGGCCTTCGAGCGCGGCAACTCCGTCTATTTCCCCGACCGCGTCGTGCCAATGCTGCCGGAGGCGCTGTCCAACGACCTCTGCTCGCTGCGCCCGCAGGAGGACCGCGCCTGCCTTGCGGCGCATCTGTGGATCGACCGCCATGGCGCGCTCCGGCGGCACCGCTTCGTGCGCGGTCTGATGCGCTCCGCCGGCCGCCTGACCTACGAGCAGGTGCAGGCGGCCCGCGACGGGGCGCCGGACGAGGCGACAGAGCCGCTCATGGAGACGGTCATTGCCCCGCTCTACGGCGCCTATGCTAGGCTTTGGGCGGCCCGGCAGCGGCGCGGCACGCTGGAGCTGGACCTGCCGGAACGCCGCGTCCGGCTGGACGAGCGCGGGCGGGTGGCGGAGATCGCGCCGCGCGAGCGCCTCGACAGCCATCGGTTGATCGAGGAATTCATGATCTGCGCCAACGTCGCGGCGGCGGACAGCCTGGAGCGGGCGGGCATGCCCGGCCTGTTCCGCGTGCACGACCAGCCGTCGCTCGACAAGCAGGAGACGCTGCGGGAGTTCCTGACCGGCATCGGCTACACGCTGCCGCGGGTGCCCCGGCTGACCCCGGCGCATTTCACCGCGATCCTCGACCGCGCCGCCGGAACGGCGGACTCGCAACTGGTCAGCGAGGTCATCCTGCGCAGCCAGTCGCAGGCGGAATACAGCCCGGAGAACATCGGCCATTTCGGCCTGTCGCTCGACCGCTACGCGCATTTCACCTCGCCGATCCGCCGCTACGCCGACCTGATCGTCCATCGGGCGCTGATCCGCGCCCACGGGCTGGGACCGGGCGGGCTGGACGACGCTGCCATGGCCGGGCTGACCGACATCGGTGAGCACATCTCGATGACCGAGCGCCGCGCCGCCACGGCGGAGCGCGACGCCATCGACCGCTTCACCGCCGCCTTCCTGGCCGACCGCGTGGGCGCCCTGTTCACCGGGCGGATTTCCGGAGTCACCCGCTTCGGCCTGTTCATCCGGCTCGACGAGAACGGAGCCGACGGCCTGATCCCCGCCAGCACCCTGCCCGACGACCAGTACGAGCACGACGAGCGCGCCCACGCCCTGGTCGGCCAGCGCACCGGCCGCAGCTACCGGCTGGGCGCCGCGGTGAGGGTGGTGCTGATGGAGGCCGACCCGCTGACCGGCAGCACCCTGTTCGCCCTGGCCCGCGCCGAGGGCGAACTGGCCGGAAGCTTGGTTGGCGGCACCGATCATCCGTTGCAATCCGGCCACCCGGATCGCCCCCCGCGAAATGCCCGTTTCGCAGGACGCGCAACCCAAAAGCAACGGAAGCGTGGCCGCTGAGTCACAGTGGTGGACATTCCACGACAAAGAGTCTTGCCCCCGTCTTTTGTCCCGCCAGCCCTCATTTCTGAAGTGCTATCCCTTATCCATTCGAATCCGGCGGGCAACCGTCCGGGTCCGCCTGTGGGAAAGGAGGCCGCGTACGGCGCGCCATGGGCATACGGAAACGAGGATTTTCTCCGCGAGGGCGTCTGTCGGTCCCACTCGCGGCTGCCATGTTCGCCGTTGGCCTCGGAAGCCTCGGCGGAACGCTGCCCCGTCCGGTCGCCGCCGCGACCGAGCCCGCCTTCATCAGCGAGCAGGTCTTCGCCGTCGCGTACGGCAAGATCGCCGAAGTCTATCTTCAACAGGTCGATTTCGGTCGGCTTGGCCTGGACGGGCTGAAGGGGCTCGCGACCATCGATCCGACCGCCCGCGCCGAGCGCCAGGGCAACACCGTACGCCTGTACGTCTCCGGGAGCCTGATCGGGGAGTATGCCGCCCCGTCACTGTCCGACGCCGCCGGCTGGGCCGCCCTGACCACCAAGGCGGTGGAGCGCGCCCGCCTCTATTCCCCCACCCTCTATCAGGCGGTGCCGGAGCGGGTTTATCAGGTGGTCCTGGATTCCGTGATGACGGATCTGGACGGCTACTCCCGCTACACCGGCACCCAGCGCGCCACCAGCGAGCGCGCCCAACGTGAGGGCTATGGCGGGATCGGCCTGTCCCTGGAAACCGCAAACGGGCGCACCCTGATCCGCAACGTGCTGCCGCGCAGCCCGGCCGACCGCGCCGGCATCCGCAGCGGCGACCAGCTTCTGGCCATCGACGGGGATCTGACCGCGCGCCTGAGCGAGGCGGACATGCGCGACCGGCTGCGCGGTCCGACCGGGACCATGGTCCTGCTGACCGTGGCGCGCGACAATACCCCGCCGCGCCGCGCCCCCCTCCGGCGGGAGCGCGTGGTTCCCAACACCGTAAACGCCAGCTTGTCCGAGCAGGTCGGCGTGCTGAAGGTGGACCGCTTCAACGCCGCCACCGCGTCCAATCTGCGCGAGGCCGTGCTGTCGACGCGGCAGAGCATGGGCAAGGGCCTGCGCGGTTTCGTGCTCGACCTGCGCGGCAACCCCGGCGGCCTGCTCGACCAAGCGGTCGCCGTGGCCGACCTGTTCATCGCCCAGGGCAAGATCATCACGACCGAGGGCCGTCACCCCGACAGCCGTCAGCGCTTCGAGGCCGGCCCCGACGACATCGCCG
>NZ_JAUQTX010000382.1:0-4118 GCF_059803775.1 Azospirillum sp. UFLA03-27
GTTATAGTCTCGTGGGCTCGGAGATGTGTATAAGAGACAGGGACAAGCCGGCGCCTTTGCACACCAACCGTGCCGTTCAGATGCGGCGCGATTCCACGGAAGTGGAAAAGATCGTATGGCAACGTTTGCGGAACGCGCAGATGGGGGCCAAATTCCGACGGCAGGAACCCATTGTCGGCTTTATCGTGGATTTCGTCGCGCACGACCATCGGTTGGTGATCGAACTGGATGGTGGGCAGCACGCCGAGCAGGCGCCGTATGACGAGCGCCGGACGCGCATGCTGGAACAGGCCGGTTTCCGCGTGCTGCGCTTCTGGAACAACGACGTGAACGACAATCTGGAAGGCGTTCTCGAAACCATCCGCACGGCGCTTTCCGCGACCACCGTGTTGCGCCGTGATCCCCTCCAGCGTTTGAGGGACAAGGAGAATTCCCCATGATCGCCAAGCTCACCGGTGTCGTGGATTCGGTCGGGACCGACTGGGTGGTGGTGGACGTCAACGGGGTCGGCTACCAAGTCGCCTGCTCCAACCGCACGCTGTCGCGCATGGCGGTGGGGGAGCGGCGGGCGCTGGTCGTCGAGACCTTCATCCGCGACGACCGGATCACCCTCTACGGCTTCGCCGATGCCGGCGAGCGTGACTGGTTCCGGCTGCTGACCACCATCCAGGGCGTCGGCTCGCGCCTCGCCCTGTCGATCCTCGGCGTGCTCGATCCCGACCAGCTCACCCGCGCCATCGCGGCGCAGGACAAGACGGCGCTCACCCGCGCCGACGGCGTGGGGCCGAAGGTGGCCGCGCGCATCGTCAACGAGTTGAAGGACAAGGTGGGCAACCTCACCCTCGGCGCCTCGGCCTCCGCCGCTCCGGCGGCGGGCGGCAAGGCGGCGCCGGCGGGCAGCCCCGACAACATGGTCATGGCGGACGCCGTCTCGGCCCTCGTCAACCTCGGCTATGGGCGGTCGGAGGCGTTCGGCGCCGTCGTGGCCGCCGGGCGCAAGCTGGGTGACGGGGCCGGCGTGTCGGAGCTGATCCGCCATGGCCTCAAGGAACTCAGCCAATGACCGCCGACCAGAACGGCACCGATCCCGACCGGCTGGTGCAGCCGGGGCGGGGCGCCGGCGATTCCGGCGAAGCCTCGATCCGCCCGCTCTCGCTCGCCGAGTTCATCGGCCAGCGGCAGGCGCGCGAGAACCTGTCGATCTTCATCCAGGCCGCCCGCTCGCGCGGCGAGGCCCTGGACCATGTGCTGCTGTTCGGGCCGCCGGGCCTGGGCAAGACGACGCTGGCCCAGATCGTCTCGCGCGAGCTGGGGGTGGGCTTCCGCGCCACCTCCGGCCCGGTCATCGCGCGGGCCGGCGACCTCGCCGCTCTGCTGACCAACCTGCAGCCGCACGACGTCCTCTTCATCGACGAGATTCATCGCCTTAATCCCGCCGTGGAAGAGGTGCTCTATCCCGCCATGGAGGATTTCCAGCTCGACCTCATCATCGGCGAAGGCCCGTCGGCGCGGTCCATCCGGATCGACCTGCCGCCCTTCACGCTGGTCGGCGCCACCACCCGGTCCGGCCTCATCACGCGCCCCCTGCGCGAACGGTTCGGCATTCCCGTGCGGCTGCAGTTCTACGAGCCGGACGAGCTGGAGCTGATCGTCCGCCGCGCCGCAGCCGTGTTCAACATGCTCATCACGCCGGAAGGGGCGCGGGAGATCGCCAACCGCTCGCGCGGGACGCCGCGCGTGTCGGGGCGGCTGCTGCGCCGGGTGCGCGACTTCGCCTCGGTGGCCGGTGTGCCGGAGGTGGATGCCCGCATCGCCGACGCCGCCCTGACCCGGCTGGAGGTCGACCGGCTCGGCCTCGACAGCATGGACAGGCGCTATCTGGGCATCATCGCCAACAACTACGGCGGCGGCCCGGTGGGCGTGGACACGCTGGGCGCCGCGCTCGGCGAGCAGCGCGACGTGCTGGAGGAGGTGGTGGAACCCTACCTGATCCAGCAGGGCTTCCTGCAGCGGACCCCGCGCGGGCGCATGCTGACCGACCAGGGCTTCCGCTATCTGGGCCTCAACCCTCCGTCGGCGCCGACCCGCCAGTTCGACCTTCTGGACCGGCTGTCGGAGGCCAACCCGGACCCGGAGGACGGCGATGTCTGACGCGGTCGGGACGGCAAATCTTTCGGGCTGGTTTGACGAGAACGCGCAGCACAGGCTGCGCTTGCGGGTCTACTACGAGGACACGGACGCTGGGGGTCTGGTCTATCACGCCAACTACCTGCGCTTCTTCGAGCGGGCGCGCACCGAGATGCTGCGGCTGACCGGATTCACCAACTCCGGACTGGCCGAAAGCGACGGTGTGTCATTTGCGGTACGACGGGCGGAGATCGATTTTGTCGCTCCCGCAAAGCTCGAGGATACGCTTGAAGTGGTGACGCGAATCACCGATACCGGCGGTGCCTCCTTCGCAGTTGCACAACTTGCCCGTCGCGACGGCCGCGACCTCGCGCGGGCGGTGATTCAGCTGGCGATGATCAATTTGGCCGGTAACCGGGCCGGACGTCCCGCGCGCCTCCCGGCGCCGGTCCGCGAGGCGCTCATCGATTTGTACAAAAGGCAGAAGCGAGACTGACTGCGATGGATCTGAATTCCGCCCAGGTGGTCGGGGCCGCGGCGAAGGCTCACGACATCACGATGTGGGGCCTGTTCTGGCAGGCCGACCTGATCGTCAAGGTCGTGATGCTGATGCTGCTGATTGCCTCGGTGTGGTGCTGGGCCATCATCATCGAGAAGCTGATGCGCATCCGCCGCCTGAACGCGCAGGCGGACGCCTTCGAGGAGAGCTTCTGGTCCGGCGGCTCGCTGGACGCGCTGTACGACCGCATCGGCCAGAACCCGAGCGATCCGATGTCGGCGACCTTCGCCGCCGGCATGCGCGAATGGCGCCACGCCGCCGATCGCGGCATCGGCTCGATGAAGGGCTCGCTCCAGCAGCGGGTCGAGCGCGTCATGTCGGTGACCATCGGTCGCGAGATGCTGCGCGCCGAACGCTACATGACCTTCCTGGCGTCGGTCGGTTCGACGGCCCCCTTCATCGGCCTGTTCGGCACGGTGTGGGGCATCATGAACTCCTTCACCTCCATCGCCGCGTCGGGCAACACCAGCCTCGCCGTCGTCGCCCCCGGCATCGCCGAGGCGCTGTTCGCCACGGCGCTGGGTCTCGTGGCCGCCATTCCCGCCGTGATCTCGTACAACAAGTTCACCACCGACCTCGGCCGTTACGCCGATCGGCTGGAGACCTTCTCGGGCGAGTTCTCGGCGATCCTGTCGCGCCACCTCGAGGAGCGGGGAGCCGCCTGACATGGGAGCCCAGCTCGCAGGAAAGGGCGGCCACGGTCGGGGCCGCCGCCGCGGATACCGCGCGATGGCCGACATCAACATGACGCCCTTCATCGACGTCATGCTGGTGCTGCTGATCGTCTTCATGGTCGCGGCACCGCTGCTGACCGTCGGCGTGCCGGTGGATCTGCCGAAGACCAACGCCGCCCCGCTGGAGGCGCAGAAGGACCCGCTGTTCGTGACCGTTCAGTCCGACGGCCGGGTCTATGTGCAGGAGACGGCGGTGGAGACGGCCAACATGGTGCCGCTGCTGATCGCCGTGACCAACAACAACCCAGACGCCCGCATCCTGGTGCGTGGCGACGCGAAGATCGCCTACGGCAAGATGCTGGAGGTGATGGGCACCATGAGCGCCGCCGGCTTCAAGAAGGTCGGGCTGGTCGCCGAGATGCCCAGCGGGCCGGGCGCCACCGGGCCGCGCGTCGGCGGCTCGGCGCAGCGCTGAGACGCCACGGCGAGTTGAAGGCTGACCCATGCGCAAACCCCTGATCGCCTCGGCAACGCTGCACGTCGCGCTGGTCGCGCTGTTCGTGCTCGGCATGCCGCCCAGCGATCGCAAGCTGGACATCCCCGAGTCCATCCCGATCGAGATCGTGGACATGGGCGAGGTGACCCAGGCCGCGCGCGTCGACAAGGGCGAGCCCAAACCGTCGGCGCCCAAGCCGCCGGTTCCCGAGGCCAAGC
The DNA here is from genome assembly GCF_059803775.1 of Azospirillum sp. UFLA03-27. Lineage (NCBI taxonomy): Bacteria > Pseudomonadati > Pseudomonadota > Alphaproteobacteria > Rhodospirillales > Azospirillaceae > Azospirillum > Azospirillum sp. UFLA03-27. The sequence continues at coordinate 4,075 of NZ_JAUQTX010000382.1, forward strand.
CGAGTCCGCCGGCCCCCGCGCCACCGGAACCTTCGGCTCGGGCC
>NZ_JAUQTX010000383.1:0-4080 GCF_059803775.1 Azospirillum sp. UFLA03-27
GCTGTTCAACCGCTCCTTCACGCGGGAAGCGGATGTCCAGGCGTTGACCGACACGCTGACCGTCGCCCACGCCGGCCTCTACCGGACGGTGATCCTCAGCACCGCCAACGCCTCCCCCAAGGCGGTCGAGGATGAATCGAAGGCCCTGACCGAACAGATCACCAAGCTGAAGGTCCAGGCGGACAAGATGAAGGGCCAGTCCGCCGCGACCGAGGAGGAGGGCCAGATCCTCCAGCGCTTCGGCTCCGACACCGCGGCCTATCAGGCGAAGGTGACCAGCTTCCTCGACCTGCTGAAGATGGGCGTCGATCCGCTCGACTTCCTGCAGGAGGTCCAGGCGGCCTACGGACGCCTGAACGGCACCGCCCGCGACTACCTGACCTACCAGCGCCAGCAGTCGGCCGACGCCTACGCCAACGTGAACGCGTCGGTCGACGCGACCACCCAGGCCTTCATCGCCTCGGCGATCGTCGCACTGCTGATCACGGTGGGCGTCGCACTGTTCATCGGCTTCAACATCGCCCGTCCGGTGGTCCGCCTGACCACGGTCATGGAACGGCTGGCCCAGGGCCGGCTGGAGGACGAGGTGCCCGCCGCCGAGCGCGGCGACGAGATCGGCCAGATGGCCCGCACCGTCCGCGTCTTCAAGGAGAACGCTCTGCGCGTCCAGGAGATGGCGCGCGAGCAGGAGGCCATGCGCACCCGCGCCATGGAGGAGCAGCGGCGGGCCATGAACAGCCTCGCCGCCGACCTGGAGGCGTCGGTCAAGGCGATGATGGGCGAGGTGGTGCGGTCCGCCACATCCATGCGCGGCGAAGCCAACGTCATGCTGGAGAACGCCCGCCAGACCAGCCACCACAGCGATTCGGTCGCCCACGCCGTGCAGGAGGCGACGAGCGAGGTGGAGAGCGTGGCCGCCGGCGCCGAGCAGCTCCGCGCCTCCATCGACGAGATCACCCGGTCCATCACCCAGTCGACCCAGCTCGCCCGCGGCGCGGTGGACGAGGCCGGGCGGACCGACTCGATCGTCCAGGGCCTCAGCGAGGCCAGCCGGAAGATCGAGGAGGTGGTCGGCCTCATCAACAACATCGCCGGCCAGACCAACCTGCTGGCGCTGAACGCCACCATCGAGGCGGCCCGCGCGGGCGAGGCCGGCAAGGGCTTCGCGGTGGTGGCGCAGGAGGTCAAGAGCCTCGCCAACCAGACCGCCAAGGCCACCGACGAGATCGGCGCGGAAATCGCGGCGGTGCAGGCGGCGACGACCGCGGCGGTCAACGCCATCCGCGCCATCGTCAACACCATCCGGCAGGTGGACGAATCGCTCAGCACCGTCGCCGCGGCGGTGGAGGAGCAGGACGCCGCCACCCGCGACATCAGCGAGCGCTCGCAGCGCGCCGCCACTGACACGGTGGCCGTGCTCCAGGAAATGCGGCTGGTGCAGCAGGCGGCGGAAACCACCGGCCATTCCGCCGGCGCCGTCCAGACCACGACCGAGGAGCTGTCGCGCAGCTTCAACCGGCTGGACAACGAGATCGAAGCTTTCATCACCCGCATCACCGCGGCCTGACCCGGCCCGATACGGTGAGGACGCCGTGGCGTCCTCCGGCAGCGCCCATGAAAAAGGCCCCTCTTCCAGGTGGGAGAGGGGCCTTTTTCATGCGGCCTCGCCTGTTTGCTTTTCCCGGATCACTTCAGCCAAGGGAACTCGCGCCAGAGATTGCGGAAATCGCCGTCCAGCTCCTTCAGCTCCGCGGAGAAGGCTTCCGAATCGAGGATGCGCAGCGGCTGGTAGGTGTCGCGGGCCTTGCTCTGGAACTCCGGATCGTTGGCGGCCTTGGTCACCGCCTCTACCAGCTTGGTGCGGATCTCCGGCGGCAGGCCCTTCGGCGCGCCAACGCCGCGCAGCGACGCCATGGTGATGTTGTAGCCCAGTTCCTTGAAGGTCGGCAGGTCGGGCGCCATGTCCCAACGCTGCGTGCTCATCACGCCCAGGATGCGGATGTTGTCGCCGCCGGCCTTGCCGCGCAGCCCCTCGCCCAGATTCTGGCCGCAGATCTGGGTGTGGCGGCCGAGCATGGAGCGGTAGTTCTCCGCGCTGCCCGGAAACGGCACGTGGGTGAAGCGGACATTCGCCTGCCGCTGGAGCAGCAGCATGCCCAGATGGTCGTCCGAGCCGACGCCGGTGGAGCCCAGCGTGATGGTGTTCGGGTTGGCCTTGGCCTGGGCAACCAGATCCTCCACCGTCTTATAGGGGCTGTCGCCGTGGACCGTCATGATCCCCGGGTCGTCGACGATGTTCACCAGCGGGTCCAGCCGGTCGAGCGTGAAGCGGGCGTTGCGCTCGATCGGGATGGTGACGACGTTCGGCGTGTTGATGAAGCCGATGGTGTACCCGTCCGGCGTGGCGTCGGCGATGGCCGCGAAGCCGATCTCCCCCCCGGCGCCGCCGCGGTTCATCACCACGATCCGCGCGCCGCCGCCCAGGTATTTCTCGATGAAGGGCGCCAGCATACGCGCGGTCACGTCGGTCGATCCGCCCGCCCCGTAGGCGACGATCATGGTGATCGGCTTCTCCGGGTAGGCGGCCTGGGCCGCCGTCGCGCCCAACAGCAGGGCACAGGAGGTCAGGAGGCTGGAAAAGAAACGTCTGGCTTTCATGGTCGGCTCCGCCAAATGCTGCCGCAAGATCACCACACGGGAGCGCCACCAAGGAACGCCTCTGTGGTATCGGTTGCGCAATTCATAGTAACACGATTTTTTGTACACAATAGTATTTAAGGCGCAACCAGAGTGAGAGAAACGGACACATTGCCGCGCCGCCCATCGTCACCGAAAGGCGACGGCAAAACGGCCTTTCCACCTGGGAAAGGCCGTTCAGTCCCGTTCCGTCACGCGGCAACGGAAATCAGTTGATCGGTTCGGCGCGGTTGCCGAACAGGGCGCGCAGCTTGCGCCCGATGGTCGCCACCAGCATGCCCTGGTTGCCACCCTCCGGCTTGGGGAACCAGTCCGGCTCCTCGGTCTGGATACGGCGGATCACCGTCAGGAACGCCTCGACCACCAGCGGGTCGAAATCCTTGCCCGCCCGCTCGGCGATCCAGGCGATGGCGTGCTCCACCCCCCAGGCCTTGCGGTATTGGCGGTCGGTGATGAGGGCGTCGAACACGTCGGCCACGGCCATGATCCGCGCCGACACCGGGATCGCCCCACCGCGCAGCCCTTCCATGTAGCCCGACCCGTCGTAGCGCTCGTGGTGGTAGCGTGCGATCTCCGCGGCGATCGACAGCAGGCTGCGCCCGCGCAGGGGCAGCGCCGCCTCGCTGAGGATGCGGTGGCCGATCACGGTGTGGCGTTGGATGGCGGCCATGTCGTTGTTCGCCAGCTCGCCCGGAATGCCCAGCGTCTCGTCCGACACGCTCAGCATGCCGACGTCGTGCAGCAGGGCGGCCAACCCGACCTTCTCCGCCAGCTCCTCGTCCAGCTCGTCGGCGAAGCGGCCGTGGATGCGCAGCTCGCGCGCGATGTCGCCGACCAGCCGCTCGATCCGCTGGAGATGGCCGGCGGCGGCGTTGTCCTTGTATTCGGCGAGCGACCCCATGGCGAGGACGGTGGCCTTCTGCGCGGTGTTCAGCTCCTCGAACAGCAGGGCGTTCTCGAAGGCGATGGAGCATTTGTTGCGGAACAGCTCCAGCAGCTGCCACTCGCGCGCGGTGCCCTCGTTGTTGTGGCCCTCGACGTAGATCATGCCGATGATCCCGCCATGGGCGCGCAGCCGCAGGGCGCAGTAGCCCGGCTCCACGATGGTTTCGGAACTCGGGCTCAGCCGCTCCAGCGCAGCGGCCACGTTGGGCTCGCCCAGCTCGGCGACGTCCACGTCCTTCCACTTGGCGAAGCGCCCGGTGGAGGCGCGCACGCGGATGCGGCGGTCGCGCGGCAGCGTGTCGCCCTGGATGCACAGCAGGGCGTGCCGCCCGATGCCCAGCAGCCCGACGACGCGCGGCAGGATGTTGGGGAACAGCACGTCCGGAGTGCGCATCTCCAGCAGGCCGGTGGTCGCCACCAGCATGCGGGCCAGCGCCT
>NZ_JAUQTX010000384.1:0-3996 GCF_059803775.1 Azospirillum sp. UFLA03-27
GCGTATAATCGTCGGCAGCGTCAGATGTGTATAAGAGACAGCTCCCGGCCTTCCTCGCGGCGGGACCCGCCGTGGCCCCTGAGGACCGCCCGCCGGCGGACACGCCGCCGGACCAGCCGGCGCGGCTGCGCGGGGCGCTGAACCCGCTGCTGGCCGCCGCCGGGCCACTGCTCGACCTCGCCGGGTCGCTGCGTGAACGCTCGGGGCACGAGAACCCGGAGGGGCTGCGCGACGTCATCCTCGCCGAGGTCCGCCGCTTCGAGGAGGAGGCCGCCGCCATCGGCGTCCCGCCGGAGGAGGTGCGCGTCGCCCGCTTCGCCCTGTGCACCATGCTGGACGACGTGGTGCGGGCGACCCCGTGGGGGGCGCGCTGCCGCTGGGCGCGTGAGGGGCTGGCGGTGGTGGTCGATCCCGGCGCCGGCGGGCCGGACCGCTTCTTCGACCTGCTCGACACCATGCTGAGCGACCCGCGCCTGCACCGGCTGGAGCTGGAGCTGTTCTACGCCTGCCTGTCGCTGGGCTTCGAGGGCAAGTTCCGCGACAAGCCGCGCGGCGCCCACGACCTCGCCCACCTGCGGGACGAGCTGTTCCGTGTGCTGCGCCGCCTGCGCGGCGAGCGGGAGCGCGCGCTGTCGCCGCAATGGCGGGGCGTCGCCGAGCGCTTCCGCCCGCTGGGGCATGTGCTGCCGCCCTGGCTGGCCGCGGTGGCGGTGGCGACTCTGCTCGGCGGGCTGTTCCTGACCCTGTCCGCCTCGCTGGGCGGCCGGGCGGACGCGGTGGTGGCCCGGCTGGGCGCGCTGCTCCCCGACCGGCCGCTGGAGCTGGTCCGCGCCGTTCCGCCGCCGCCGCCCAGCGCGGGTCCGGCGCTGGCCGTTCGCGTCACGGCCCTGCTTCAGCCGGAGATCCGCTCCGGCGCCGTAGCGGTGCTGGCCGGCGACGACGGGGCGCTGGTCATCCGCATCGAGGGGGCGGGCATGTTCGCCACCGGCAGCGACGCGATCCGCGCCCGCTACCGCGCCGTGGTCGACCGCGTCGGGCAGGCGCTGGGTCCGGAGGCCGGGCGCGTGCTGGTGGTCGCCCACACCGACGACCAGACGCCGCGCGGCGGCGGGCTGCCGACGCCGGAGGCGCTGACCGAGGCGCGGGCGGTGGCCGTGCTGAAGATCCTGGAGCGCACGCTGGGCACCGAGCGCCTGACCGCCGAAGGGCGGGGCGAGCGCGAACCGCTGGCCCCCAACACCACGCCGGCCAACCGGGGCGCCAACCGGCGCGTCGATGTCCGCCTCTACCCCGAATAGGCCGCGGTCCATGAGCGAACCGTCTCCGCGCACCCGCCCCAAGTCCCGCAACAAGCCCCGACGCGCCGATCCGGCGATGGCGCCGCGCCTGCGCTGGTGGACCACGCTCGCGGTCGCCCTGTCGGTCGGGCTGCTCGGCTGGGCGGTGATGCCGCTGCTTGGGTTCGGCGGCCTGGCCCGCCTGCTGCCGGCGCTGGTCCTGCTCGGCCTGTGGTACGCGCTGAACCGGCACGAGGACGGCCGACAGAGCGCCGCCAACGCCCGCTTCGTCGAAGCCCTGGCGGCGTCCCGCGATCCCGAGCTGAAGGCGTCACTGGACGAGCTGGGCACGGTGCGCGAGCGGCTGGACGCGGTGATCGACCGGCTGAAGACGCAGCGCTTCGGCGCGCGCTGGGGCGGCCAGTATCTCTACCAGCTTCCCTGGTATCTGGTGATCGGCGCCCCCGGCTCGGGCAAGACGACGGCGCTGGCCAACGCCCGTCTGGGCGCGGCGCTGGGCGGCGGGCTGGACGGCATGCCGGTGCAGAATCTGGGCGGCACGCGCAACTGCGACTGGTGGTTCACCGACGAGGCGGTGCTGATCGACACGGCGGGGCGCTACACCACCCAGGACAGCCGCCGGGCCATCGACGGGCGCGTCTGGTCCGGCCTGCTCGACCTGTTGAAGGAACACCGCCCGCGCCAGCCGGTGAACGGCGTGCTGCTGACCATCAGCCTGACCGACCTCGCCGGCTGGAGCGACGCGGAGCGGCACAACCACGCCATCACCATCCGCCAGCGGCTGGGCGAGCTGCGCGCCCATCTCGGCATCCGCGTGCCGGTCTACATGCTGTGCACCAAGGCCGACCTCGTCGACGGCTTCACCACCTATTTCGACCCGCTGGACCGGGCGGAGCGCGCCCAGATCTGGGGCATCACCTTCCCGGTGGAGGACCTGCCGCCCGGCCCGCTGGCCAGCTTCCACGCGCAGTACGCGGCCCTGCTGCGCCGGTTGGAGGAGCGGCTGCCCGAACGGCTGCACCAGGAGCCGGACATCCAGCGGCGCGGCGACGCCTTCGCCTTCCCGCTGCGCATGGCGGGCTTCGAGGCGGCTTTGGCCGACCTCGTCGACACCGCCTTCACTGCGGAGGCCGAGGAGGCGGTGCCGCTGCTGCGCGGCATCTACCTGACCAGCGCGACCCAGCCCGGCGCCTCCGCGGAATCGCCGGCCCAGACCTTCTTCCTGGAGCGTCTGCTGCCCGAGGTGGTCTTTCCCGAGGCCAACATGGTCGGGGTGGACCGCGCGCTGGAGCGGGCGCGGCGGCGGCGTCACGTCTGGGCGCTGGGCGGGACGGCGGCGGCTGGCCTGCTGCTCGGGTTGGCCGGGCTGAGCAGCCACCGCGCCAACGAGGCGCTGCTGGCGCGGGCGGAGGCCGCTGTGGCAGTGGCGGAGGAGCGGCTGCGCGCCCTCGACACCCCGCCGCGCTCGCTGACGCGGGTCGAGGATTCCGATTTCCTCGCTGTCCTGCCGGCGCTCGACGCGCTGCGCGCCCTGCCGGCCGGCTGGACCGAGCGGGCAGAGAGGCGGGCGTCCCTGTTCGGCTTTGGCCTGTCGCAGGGGGAGCGCGTCGGCCTGCCTGCCGAGGACGTCTACCGCCGGGCGCTGCGCAGCGTGTTCCTGTCGCGCATCGTGCTGCGGCTGGAGGAGCAGCTGCGCACCGGCTGGGCGCGGCCCGACCTGCTGCGGCAGAGCCTGCGCGCCTACGCCATGATCGGCGGGCGGGAGCCGTTGGACCCGGCGGTTCTGGCCGAATGGCTGGCCGCCGACTGGCAGCGCACGCTCCCCGGCGCCGCCCATGAGGCGGAGCGCCGGGCGCTCGGCGACCATCTGGCGGCACTGGTCGAGGCCGGCTTCGCCCCCGTGCCCCCGGACGAGGCGCTGGTGTCGCGCGTCCTCGACGTGTTGGGCCAGCCCACCGCGCCGATGCCCCGCACTCCCAACAACGGCGGGGCCGGCTGATGAGCCCCGGTTTCGCGGTGGGCTTCCACGGGAAGGTGCCGGCGCGCGGTGATTTCGTGGGCTACGGCCTGCCGCGCGGCGTGCTGCTTCCCTGGGACGCCTGGCTGACGGAGGTTCTGGACGCGGCGGTGCGCCAGCTCGGCTCGCCCTGGGAGCGGCTGTTCCAGTCGGCCCCGGTCTGGCGCTTCGCCCTGTCGCCCGGCCTGTGCGGGGAGCCGCCGCTGGCCGGCATCATGATGCCCAGCGCCGACCGGGTGGGGCGGCAGTACCCCTTCACCATCGTCGGCACGCTGCCCTACGGCACCGACCTCGCTGTGGTGCCCGTGGCCTGCCTGCACTGGTTCACCCGCGCGGAATCCATCGCCGCCGACGCCTGCCGCGCCGGGGCCGACGTGGACGCCCTACCGGCACGCATGGCGATCCTGGGCCGCCCGGAGCCCAACGGCGCCGACCCCACCGTCGCCACCGTGGTCGAGGAGCGCGTCGGCCCGCTGCCGCCCCGCGCCAGCCTGTGGTGGAGCCGCGGCGGCGGCCGGGTTCCGCCCTCGGTTCTGACCTGCTGCGGCCTGCCGCGCTCGTCCCGCGCCGCCGCCTTCATCGACGGCGCCTGGGAGCGGCGGGGCTGGGACGATCTGGACGGGTAGGGGGCTGTCTCTTATACACATCTCCGAGCCCACGAGACTATAACAGCTATCTCGT
>NZ_JAUQTX010000385.1:0-4006 GCF_059803775.1 Azospirillum sp. UFLA03-27
CGCTCGTCATCGTCGGCTGCGTCAGTTGTTTATAAGAGACTGGCTTTATCCCCTCCCCTGCGTGAGGGGGGGAGGGTCAGGGAGGGGGCAACACCTCCCCCACGCGACAACTCTACTCCGCGTGCACCTGCTGACGGGCGACGTCCAGCAGTTGGGCCAGCTCCTTCTCCACCCGGTGGTCGGAGATGTCCACGCCCTTGGCGTGCAGGTCGGCGGCCAGACGGTCGCGGATGTCGTGCGGTCCGGTCGCGCCGATGTCGGCGTCGATGATCTGGCGGACGTAGGCGTCGGCCTCGCCCCCGGTCAGGCCCAGCAGGCTTGCCGCCCAGAGTCCCGCCAGCCGGTCGCGGCGCGCGCGAATCCTGAAGAGCAGGTCCTGGTCGTGCTGGAACTTGTTCTCGAAGGCCCTCTCGCGCTCGTCGAAGGTCGTCATGGGACCCGGCTCCTTGGATTGGTTTTGCGCTCCCAGATACAAGACTATATAGCCGGTGGATCGGGCGTCGTCATCGCCCCTACCCACCGGCCAATCGACGAATCCGGCGTGCGGCGACATACCCAAGAGGGAAGCGGAAGGCAAGATTCCCCATGTGCAGCGTGATCCTCCTGCAACGACCGGACGCAACATGGCCCCTCATCCTGGGCGCCAACCGCGACGAAATGGCCGGACGGCCCTGGCAGGCGCCGGCGCGCCATTGGCCCGACCGCCCCAACGTCGTCGCCGGGCTGGACGAGCTGGCCGGCGGCTCCTGGCTGGGCATGAACGACGAGGGCGTCGTGGCCGCCGTGCTGAACCGCATGGGCACGCTGGGGCCGGAGGCCGGCAAGCGCTCGCGCGGGGAGCTGGTGCTGGACGCGCTGGATTTCGCCGACGCGGCGGAGGCGGCGGAGGCCATGGCGCAGCTCGACACGCGGGCCTACCGCCCCTTCAACCTGCTGATCGCCGACAACCGCGACGCCCGGCTGCTGGTCCACCGCGGCCCCTCCCCGCGCAACCGCCCGGAGGTGGTCGAGATCCCCGAGGGCGTGCACATGGTCACTGCCAGCGACCTGGACGACGTGGCGGAGGACCCGCGGCAGGCCCAGTATCTCCCCCTCTTCCAGCACGCGGCACCGCCCGACCCGGAGCGGGGCGAAGCCGGCGACCGGTGGGGCGGCTGGCCGGAGTTGCTGGCGAGCCGCATCTGGGACGACGGCGGGCGGGGCGAGCGCGGGGCGATGAACTTCCTGCTGCCCAGCGGATTCGGCACGGTGTCGAGCGCGCTGATCGCCCTGCCCGCCGTGGAGCGCCCGGATCTGGACCCGGTCTGGCACTTCGCTGCCGGCCGCCCTCACGAGGCGCCGTGGCAGCCCGTCCCGTTGGGGCCCGTCCCGTTGGGGTAGGAGCCGCCGCGGACCCCGCGCATTGTGTTCCCTGGGCCAGCTTGCTATATCACTTGTGCATATCCCCTGGATCGGTCACCCGCCGGTCCAGGCTACACGTTTTTGGACGATCTCTCATGACACGACGTCGGCGCATCTACGAAGGCAAGGCGAAGGTCCTGTTCGAAGGTCCGGAGCCGGGCACGCTGGTGCAGTACTTCAAGGACGACGCGACCGCCTTCAACAACCAGAAGAAGGGCATCATCACCGGCAAGGGGGTGCTGAACAACCGCATCTCCGAATACCTGATGAGCCGTTTGTCGGAAATCGGCGTGCCGACGCACTTCGTGCGCCGCCTGAACATGCGCGAGCAGCTGGTTCGCGAGGTCGAGATCATCCCCATCGAGCTGGTCGTGCGCAACACCGCTGCCGGCTCGCTGTCCAAGCGCTTCGGCATCCCCGAGGGGACCCCGCTGCCGCGCTCGATCATCGAGTATTATTACAAGTCCGACGAGCTGAACAATCCCATGGTTACCGAGGAGCACATCACGGCCTTCGGCTGGGCGGCTCCGCAGGACCTCGACGACATGGTGGCGCTGTCGCTCCGCGTGAACGACTACCTGTCGGGCCTCTTCCTCGGCATCGGCCTGCGGCTGGTGGATTTCAAGCTGGAGTTCGGCCGGCTGTGGGAGAACGAGGAGATGCGCATCGTCCTGGCCGACGAGATCAGCCCCGACAACTGCCGCCTGTGGGACATCAAGACCAACGAGAAGCTGGACAAGGACCGCTTCCGCCAGGACCTCGGTCAGGTCGAGGAGGCCTACCAGGAGGTCGCCCGGCGCCTCGGCATCCTGCCCGAAGGCGGCCCGGTGGACGTCAAGGGCCCCAAGACCGTCCAGTAAAGACCGTCCAGTAAACCCTTTCCCCCAACCCATCAGCACCATCAAGCGAGCGGACATCCGATGAAGGCGAAGGTTCACGTCACCCTCAAGCGCGGCGTTCTCGACCCCCAGGGCAAGGCCATCGCGCACGCGCTGCACACGCTGGGCTTCGACGGCGTCGAGGACGTCCGCGCCGGCAAGGTCATCGAGCTTCAGCTCAAGAGCACCGACGAGGCCGCCGCCCGCAAGGAGGTCGAGGCCATGTGCACCAAGCTGCTGGCCAACACCGTGATCGAAGACTACGCGATCGAGCTGGTGGCCTGAGAGCTGGTGGCCCAAGGCCGTCCGCGCTCAATCCTGCCTGTCGGAAAATGGGGGATGCGCAACCGCTGCGCATCCCCCATTTTCGTTCGACCATGTCCATCGCCCATCTCTCCGCGCTCGATCCCATCTTCGCCGAGTCCCTGCGTGTCGGCGGCCCGACGGTGCGCGACTTCCGCCGCCCGGACGGCTTCTCCGGCCTGCTCTGCCTGATCATCGAGCAGCAGCTGTCCACCACGGTCGCCGCGGCGCTGTGGGCCAAGCTCCAGGCCATGGTCGGGGTGGTGACGCCCGACGCCATCCTCGCCCTGCCCGACGAGGATTTGCGGGCTTGCGGCCTGTCGCGCCAGAAGATCGGCTACGCCCGCGGGCTGGCCCAGACCGTCGCGGACGGCCGGCTCGACTTCGACGCCATTCACAAAATGGACGACGAGGAGGCCATCGCCGCCCTGATCGCGCTGAAGGGCATCGGGCGCTGGACCGCCGAGATCTACCTGATGATGGCGCTCGGCCGACCGGACATCTGGCCGGTCGGCGACCTCGCCATCCAGCTCGGCGTGCAACGGCTGAAGGGCTGGGCGGAGAAGCCGACCCAGGCACAGCTCCTCGCCGTCGCCGAGCCCTGGCGCCCTCACCGCAGTCTCGCCGCACAGCTCGTCTGGCACCACTATGTGGCGTTGCAGGAGCAGGCCAGAGCCCTCAAACCGGCCAAGAGCAAGAAGACGCCCAAAGGAAAGACGACACCGTGACCGAGACCACCATCATCGCCGTCCTCGTCGGCAAGGCCGCCCCCTTCGGCCCGCCGGGGCGGACCAGCGCCATCGCCAAGTCTCCGGTGGACGGCCCGCACACGGTCGGCCCCGAAGGCTTTCTGGACGACGAGCAGGCCGACCGCCGCGTCCATGGCGGGCCCGACAAGGCCATCCACCATTACCCGCTGGACCACCACCCGGCGTGGCGGGACGAGCTGGGCGGGGACGTGCCGCTGCTTGGCCAGCCCGGCGCCTTCGGCGAGAACCTCGCGACGCTGGGCCTGACCGAGGCCGATGTCTGCGTCGGCGACCGCTTCCGCGCCGGCACCGCCCTGCTGGAGGTCGCCCAGGCCCGCCAGCCCTGCTGGAAGCTGAACCACCGCTTCGCCGTGCCCGACATGGCCAAGCGCGTCCAGACCACCGGGCGCACCGGCTGGTACTATCGCGTGCCGGAACCCGGCCAGATCGGCCCCGGCGACCGGCTGACCCTGGTCGAGCGCCCCTACCCGCACTGGACGCTCGCCCGGCTGCTGCACGTCCTTTATGTGGACACGCAGAACCGCGAGGCGCTGGCCGAGATGGCCGCCCTGCCCGTGCTGGCCCAGACGTGGCGGACGCTGGCCGAACGCCGGCTGACTCAGGGCGTCGAGGACTGGACCAAGCGCCTGAACGGCGGCTGTCTCTTATACACAT
>NZ_JAUQTX010000386.1:0-3916 GCF_059803775.1 Azospirillum sp. UFLA03-27
GTTATAGTCTCGTGGGCTCGGAGATGTGTATAAGAGACAGCAGCGAACGGTGGGGGCCGAACGGGGTCGGGCAACACCGATTGGGCGGGAAACAAGGCTTCCCGCAGGACGCGCGCACCATGCAGAACCCGTGTGCGCAGGTCAACACGGGAATGGGGATGGCGGTTCGGCTTCCGGCGCATTGTGACGGCGCCATTTCCACCGCAAACTGCGGCGTAATTCCGGTTGACGGGGCGGCATGGCCGGCCCAACTGTAGCGCTCGGCATTTTATGCATGTGCGAACATGCGGCCCGCCCGCCGTCCGTCCGTCCGTCAAGGTTCTCCGCCCATGGATTCTCTGAAAGCCGCGCTCGACCGCCTCTCCAAGGCCGTGGATCGTCTGGAGCATGCCGCGTGCGCCCGCGAGGAAAGGGTGGCCAAGCGCGAGCAGGAGCTGAGCGAGTCCCTGCGCGAGGCCCGCATAGAGCAGGCGCGCGCCCAGGAGAACGCGGAAACCGTGTCGAAGCGTCTGGAGGCGGCCATCGGCCGTCTCGAAGCGGTTCTGGAGAACTAAGCCATGGCCCAGGTGGAATTCGAGGTGAACGGGCGCGCCTACCGCGTCTTCTGCCAAGACGGCCAGGAGGCCCGCCTGCGTGAGTTGGCCGGCTTCGTCGACGCCAAGCTGAAGCAGGTGACCGGCGGCGGCAAATCCGGGTCGGAGGCGCAGATGCTCGTTCTCACCGCCATCGTTATGGCCGACGAGATGCAGGACGTGATGGCCGGGCGCGGTCTCGCCCCGCTGTCCACGGTCAACGAGGCCGAGGTGGCCGCCGCCGTGGACAATGTCGCTTTGCGCATCGAAGAGGTTGCCGCGCGGCTCGAGCGCGCTTAAGTTAGTGAATGGAAGGTCGCTGCCTGGTTCGTCAGGTCGCAATAATCCCCAGGGCCGATAATCTTAGACTCTCGGGAGCTGTCCCTGTCCGGACCCTGGTCCGGTTATACGGCGCCCACCTGCTCTGCAGGTCATGGAGGATAAGCAATGCCAACGGCCAAGGCGGCACCTTCCGCCTCTCCCCTGAATTTTCCCGACCTTTCCAGGCGACGATGACCGACCCGCGCGCGGCCAAGGACGCCGCCCGAGCCCAGGCCCGCGCCCGGCGCGACTCCCTCAGCGACGACCAGCTGCGCGCTTTCGCCGCGGATGCTCTGCGCGAGCGCTTCCTGGAGGATCTGGTGCGGCCGGGATTCATCCCAGACGGACCGGTCGCCGGCTATTGGCCGCTCGGTTCGGAACTCGACGTGCGGCCTCTGCTGCTCCATCTTAAGACGGGCGGACTTAAGACGGGCGGGCGCTCCATCGCGCTTCCGGTGACCGGCCCGCGCGGGCAGGCGCTGACCTTCCGCGACTGGGACCCGGTGCTGCCGCTGGCCGCCGGCCGCTACGGCATCCAGGAGCCGGGCGCCGACCGGCCCGAGGTGGTTCCGGCGGTGCTTCTGGTGCCGATGCTGGCCTTCGACCGCAGCGGGCACCGGCTGGGCTACGGCGCCGGCTACTACGACCGGACGCTGGACGCCCTGCGCGCGCTCCGTCCCGTCCTGGCGGTCGGCATGGCCTTCGCCGCGCAGGAGATGGACGCGGTGCCCTGCGGGGCGCACGACGAGCGGCTCGATTGGATTCTGACGGAGCGCGAGACGCTCCGCTTTACGCAGTGAAGGTTGGGGACGATGCGGCTTTTGTTTCTCGGTGATGTGGTGGGGCGGTCGGGACGCGACGCGGTGATCGCGCACATGCCGATGCTGCGCGACCGGCTGGACCCCGACCTGACCGTGGTGAACGGCGAGAACGCCGCCGGCGGCTTCGGCATCACCGTCAAGATCGCCGAGGAGTTCTTCGCCGCCGGCGTGGACGTGGTGACGCTGGGCAACCACAGCTGGGACCAGAAGGAGTTGGTCGCGGCGATCGACCAGCAGCCGCGCATCATCCGCCCGCTGAACTACCCGGAAGGCACGCCGGGGCGCGGCTTCGTGCTGTTGCAGGCGCGGGGCGGGCGCAAGGTTCTGGTCATGAATGTGATGCTGCGCCTGTTCATGGACCCGATGGACGACCCCTTCGCCGCGGTGGACCGGGTGCTGCGCGCCCACCGGCTGGGTCCCAACGGCGCCGACGCCATCCTGGTCGACGTCCATGGCGAGGCGACCAGCGAGAAGATGATCATGGGCCATTTCTGCGACGGACGCGCCTCGCTGGTGGTCGGCACGCACAGCCACGTCCCGACGGCGGACCATGTGGTGATGAAGGGCGGTACGGCCTATCTGACCGACGCCGGCATGTGCGGCGACTATGACAGCGCCATCGGCATGAAGAAGGAAGTCGCCATGGCCAAGATCATACGCAAGCTGCCGACCGAGCGGCTGAGCCCGGCGGAAGGCGAGGCCACCGTCTGCGGCTGCTACGTCGAGACCGACGACCGCACCGGCCTCGCCACCAGCATCCAGCCCTTGCGGTTGGGCGGCCGGCTGAGCCAGTCCGTTCCGGTGCGGGGCTGAGCGACGCCGCCGGCTTAGGCGTCGCAGGGCGCAAAAGGGGCGCCCCAATACTGCCATATTGACTTTCTATATGGGTAGGTGTCGTCTCCGGCGCCGAAGGCGTGCGGTGGCGCACAAAGGCTGGTACATGTGTCCCACCGCTTACCAAGCTGTTTCACAAGACCTTGTATCTTTGAATCCATCTGGGGCTCGTTCGACGCATGGCCGGTCATAGCCAATTCAAGAACATCATGCACCGCAAAGGCGCGCAGGACGCCAAGCGGTCGAAGATCTTCAACAAGCTCGCCCGCGAGATCACCGTGGCGGCCAAGGGCGGCCTCCCGGACCCGGCAGCCAACCCGCGCCTGCGCGCCGCGATCACCGCGGCCCGCGTGCAGAACATGCCGCGCGACCGCATCGACCGCGCGATCAAGCAGGGCACGCCCGGCGGTGGCGACGACGCGAACTACGACGAGGTGCGGTACGAGGGCTACGGCCCCGGCGGCGTCGCGCTGATCGTCGAGGCGCTGACCGACAACCGCAACCGCACGGCCTCGGAAGTGCGCTCGGCCTTCACCAAGTATGGCGGCTCGCTGGGCGAGACGAACTCGGTCAGCTTCATGTTCAGCCGCGTCGGCGCGATCTACTACCCGGCCGCCGCCGCGGCCGCGGACGCCGTGTTCGAGGTGGCCCTGGAAGCCGGCGCCGAGGACGTCGCGTCCGACGAGAACGGTCACGAGGTCACCACCACGGTGGAGAATTTCGCGATCGTGCGCGACGCGCTGGAGGCCAAGTTCGGCGGTGCGGAGAGCGCGCGCCTGACCTGGAAGCCGCTGAACACCGTCGCCCCGTCCGAGGACGCCGCCGCCAGCCTGATGAAGCTGCTGGACGTGCTGGAGGACAACGACGACGTCCAGACCGTCGAAGGCAACTTCGACATCTCCGACGAGCTGATGCAGAAGCTGACGGCCTGATTTCAGGCCGCGGAGCGGAGGGACCGGGGTGCTTGGGCAGGCCGGAAGGAGCGGGGCGGCGCAACAGCCGCCCGTACGCCTGTTGGGGCTGGACCCCGGCCTCCGCCACACCGGCTGGGGCGTCATCGACGTGTCCGGCAACCGGCTGACCCATGTGGCGGACGGCGCCGTCCATTCCGACGGCGACCGTCCGCTGGCCGAACGGCTGTGCCAGATCCACGACGCGCTGACCGGAGTGCTGGAGCGCTACCGTCCCGACGAGGCGGCGGTGGAGGAGACCTTCGTCAACAACAACGCGGTTTCCACGCTGAAGCTGGGGCAGGCGCGGGCGGTGGCCCTTCTGGTCCCGGCGCTGGCCGGGCTGTCGGTGGCCGAGTACGCCAACAACATGGTGACTGTCTCTTATACACATCTGACGCTGCCGACGATTATACGC
>NZ_JAUQTX010000387.1:0-3922 GCF_059803775.1 Azospirillum sp. UFLA03-27
GCGTATAATCGTCAGCAGCGTCAGATGTGTATAAGAGACAGCAAGCGTGGGAGGGCGGGGGCACCGCAACGGCACCCCCTCTCCCATCACCCCTCGATGCGCGAGAAGTCCGCGACCGCGTTCAGCGTCGCCCGGATCTGGCTGAGCAGCCGCAGGCGGTTGGCGCGCAGGTCGGCCTGCTCGGCATTCACCGTCACCTTGTCGAAGAAGGCGTCCACCGGGCCGCGCAGGCGGGCCAGCGCCGCCATGGTGCCGGTGAAGTCCTCCTGCGCCAGCAGCGGCCGGGCCGTCTCGCCGGCACCGGACAGGGCGCCGTAGAGGTCCTTTTCCTCTGCGAGCGTCAGCAGGGCCGGATCGACCGGCTGGTCGTAGGCCTTGCCGTCCTTCTTCTCCTCGATGCGGACGATGTTGCTGGCGCGCTTGTAGGCGGCGAGCAGGTTCGCCCCCTCCTCCGACCCGACGAAGGTCTGGAGCGCCCTCACGCGGGCCAGCAGGCGGACGAGATCGTCCTCGCCGCCCAGCGCGAACACCGCGTCCACCAGATCATGCCGCACGCCCTGGTCACGCAGCGTGACCTTCAGACGGTCGGCGAAGAAGGCCATCAGGTCGGTGGCGACGCCATCGGCCGCGGCGAAACCGCCCACCGAATAGGCGCCGTGCGCGGCCTTGAAGAGCTGCGTCAGGTTCAGCCGCAGCCCGTTCTCCAGGATCAGCCGGATGATGCCCAGCGCCGCACGCCGCAGTGCGTAGGGGTCCTTCGAGCCCGTGGGCTTCTCGTCGATGGCGAAGAAGCCGACCAGCGTGTCGAGCTTGTCGGCCAGCGCCACGGCGACCGACACCGGCGCCGTCGGGCAGCTGTCGGACGGGCCGAGCGGCTTGTAATGCTCGGCGATGGCCTCGGCCACCGCAGGGTTCTCGCCCTCGCCCAGCGCGTAGTAACGGCCCATGATGCCCTGGACCTCGGGGAACTCGCCGACCACCTCGGTCACGAGATCCGCCTTGGACAGCAGGGCGGCGCGGGTCGCGGCGTCCGCGTCGGCGCCGATGGCGCGGGCGATCTCGGCCGCCAGAACCTGGACGCGGGTGACCTTCTCCGCCACCGTGCCGAGCTTGGCGTGGAAGGTGATGGCGCCCAGCTTGGACACACGGTCTTCCAGCTTCGTCTTGCGGTCCTGGTCCCAGAAGAATTTGGCGTCGGACAGGCGGGCGCGCAGCACGCGCTCGTTGCCGGCGACGATGGCCTTGCCGCCGTCCGCCGTCACCGTGTTGGCGACCACGACGAAGCGCGGGGCCATCTTGCCGGCCTTGTCCAGCAGGGCGAAATACTTCTGGTGCGTGCGCATGGAGGTGATGAGGACCTCCGACGGCACGTCCATGAACGTCTCGTCGATGGTGCCGACCAGCGCGACCGGCCATTCGACGAGGCCGGCGACCTCCTCCAGCAGCCCGTCGTCGGGCGAGAGGGTCAGCCCCTCCTGCGCGGCGAGAGCCTCGGCATCGGCCTTGATCTTGGCCTTGCGCTCGGCGCGGTCGAGCACGACGTGCGCGGCGCTCAGCTTGGCCTTGTAGTCGGCAAAGTCGGTGACCGTGAAGGCGTCCGGCGACAGGAAGCGGTGGCCGCGGGTGCTGTTGCCGAACACCAGCTTGCCCTGCGCGCCGCCCAGGTCGAACGAGCCCTCCAGCACCGCGCCGCCGAACAGCGCGATGATCGAGTGCAGCGGGCGCACCCAGCGCACCGTTCCCGTGCCCCAGCGCATCGACTTCGGCCAGGGGAAGTCGCCCATGACCGCCGGGATGATTTCGGCCAGCACTTCGGCGGTGGCGCGGCCCTTCTTCTCCGCCACGGCGAAGTAGAAGACGCCCTTACCGGTGTCGCGCTGCTCGCACTGGTCGAGGCTGGTCAGGCCGGCGGACTTCAGGAAGCCGGCGACGGCCTGCTCGGGCGAGCCGACGCGCGGCCCCTTCTTCTCCTCGCGGACGTCGGCGGTGCGCTCGGGCAGGCCGTCGATCACCAGCGCGAGGCGGCGGGGGGTGGAATGGGCCTCGGCCGACGCGAAGGTCAGGCCGTTGGCGGCCAGCTTCTCGGTGACGAGGCGCTTGAGGTCGTCCGCCGCGCGCGCCTGCATGCGGGCCGGAATTTCCTCGGAGAAGAACTCGATCAGAAGTTCGGGCATGTTGACCGACATGTTACTTGGCCCCCCCGGCGGTCCACGCCTCGCAGCAGGCTTTCGCCAGCGCGCGCACGCGGCCGATGTAGGCGGCGCGCTCCACGACGCTGATGACGCCGCGCGCGTCCAGCAGGTTGAAGAGGTGCGACGCCTTGATGCACTGGTCGTAGGCCGGCAGCGCGACGCCCTTGGCGATCAGCGACTGGCACTCCGCCTCGGCGTCCTTGAAATGCTGGAGCAGCATGTCGGTGTTGGCGTGCTCGAAGTTGTGGGCCGAATACTCGACCTCGGCGCGCTTGAACACGTCGCCGTACTTCACGCCCTGTCCATTGAAGTCCAGGTCGTAGACGTTCTCCACGCCCTGGACATACATGGCCAGACGCTCCAGCCCGTAGGTCAGCTCGACCGCGACCGGGTCGCACTCGATGCCGCCGACCTGCTGGAAGTAGGTGTATTGGGTGACCTCCATGCCGTCGCACCAGACCTCCCAGCCGAGGCCCCAGGCGCCCAGCGTTGGGCTTTCCCAGTCGTCCTCGACGAATCGGATGTCGTGCAGGGACGGGTCGATGCCCAGCACCTTCAGGCTTTCCAGATACAGCTCCTGCGGGTTGGCCGGCGAGGGCTTCAGGATCACCTGATACTGGTAGTAGTGCTGGAGCCGGTTCGGGTTCTCGCCGTAGCGGCCATCCTTCGGGCGGCGCGAGGGCTGCACATAGGCCGCCTTCCACGGCTGCGGGCCAAGCGCGCGCAGCGTCGTCGCCGGGTGGAAGGTGCCCGCACCCACCTCCATGTCGTAGGGCTGGAGGATCACGCAGCCCTGCTCCGACCAGAACTGGTGGAGCTTGAGGATCAGGGCCTGAAAGGACAGGCCGCGGCTGTCTTGGGAAGACCCGCTCGGGGAGGCCATCGGCGGTCACTTATGATTGGTGTGGAAAAACGCGCCGCACGATACGCGGCGGTATCCCCGGAATCAAGCGCCCGCCTGGGTTTAAGGTTCAGCGCCCGTAGGGGCAGACCGGCCGGCCGCAGGCCACGGCGGAGCGCGGGGCGACGTAGGCGCCGCATTCCGGGCACTTCTCCATGTCCTCAGCGCCCAGTTGGGACGAGCCGGCGGTGGCGGTGGGCTTTCCGGAGCCGCGACGCTCCCGCTCGCGCAGGCGCTCCCGCCCGACCGCGCCGACGCGGTTGTACCAGCGCCAGCCGAACCACACGGCGCCGATCACCAGGATCAGGAACAGGATTTTGGACAAGCTGAACATGGATGCAGGATTAGGGGGTGCGAGGCCACCCGGTCAAGAGGGGCCTTCACCCCGAGCGCACCCCGAACGGCTGATCCGTCGAAAATGGATCGAACATCGAAAGATGCGCCCGTCCAGCGCAAAGAATCCTTGTCGTCCGCAGCGGAAGCGGCACCTAATGGATGAAAACCGTGCGCAGAGGAGACGCAACGTCATGAACGCCAGCGCCTATCCGGTCATCGTCCGCCCCCTGCCCCCGGAACAGGGTGTCGGCTATGTGGCCGAGGTGCCCGACCTGCCGGGCTGCACCGCGGGCGGCGCCACCCCCGCCGACGCCAGCACGGCGGCGCTCGACGCCATTACCGCCTGGATCGAGAACGCCCGCCGCACCGGCGCGCCGGTCCCGCCCCCGTCCGAGCGTTTGCGCGAAGTCACCCAGTGAGAGTCCGGGATATTATTTGCAACGGGACATAAGCCTTCGCACCGAGCCCCCACCCTAACCCCTGTCTCTTATAC
>NZ_JAUQTX010000388.1:0-3985 GCF_059803775.1 Azospirillum sp. UFLA03-27
ATGTTGCATTCCAGCAGCGCCGGGCCGCCGCCTTCGCGGGCGCGCCTGATGATTTCGCCGGCCGCCTCGTGCACCGCGAAGAAGTCGGTGCCGTCCACCGTCACGCCGGGCAGGCCGAAGCCGGTGGCGCGGTCGATGTAGCTGTCGCAGGAGACCGCCCATTCCATGGCGGTGGACTCGGCGTAGCCGTTGTTCTCCACCACGAAGACGACCGGCAGGTTCCACACCGCCGCGAGGTTCATGCTCTCCAGGAAGGTGCCCTGGTTCGACGCGCCGTCGCCGACGAAGGTGATGCCGACCCCACCGTCGCCCCGGAACTTGGCGGCCAGCGCCGCCCCGCAGATCAGCGGCGCGCCGGCGCCCAGGATGCCGTTGGCGCCCATCATGCCCTTCGACAGGTCGGCGATGTGCATCGATCCGCCCTTCCCCCGGCAGGCGCCGGTGGAGCGGCCGTAGATCTCCGCCATCATCTCGTGGACATCGACCCCCTTGGCGATGCAATGACCGTGGCCGCGATGGGTCGAGGCGATGCGGTCGTTGTCGTTCAGGTGCATCATGATGCCGGTGGCGCAGGCCTCCTCACCGGCGTAGAGGTGCACGAAGCCCGGAATGTCGCCCTTGGCGAAGTCGATGTGCAGACGCTCCTCGAACTCACGGATGGTCCGCATGGTCCGGTAGGCTTGCAGCAGGTCCGCTTTGTCGAGTGGATAAGGATTGTTGGTCACTGACGTTTCTCCTCTGTTAGGTTCTTCAAAGGCAAGTTTTTCAAAGGCGGGCTTTTTCAAAGCTCGGCCGTGACCGGCGCCGGGGCGCCGGTCAGCAGCCTGTTCTGGGCGGCGTACTGCATGCAGCCGCCCACGTTCACGGTGCGGAAGGCGTCGTCCCGGAGCGTCAGGGAGACGCGGTCTTGCGCCGAGAATGCGATTTCCCGCTCGCCATCGAGCGCGATGGAGCCGGCCTTCACCTCCGGCACGAAAGGCACGCCGGCCGGCATGCGGCGCCAATCAGCGACGCCGACCGAGGCCATCAGCCCCGGCGCAATGGGCGCGCGCAGCACCGTCATGCCGGTCGCCGGCGTGCCGAGACGCACCATCAGTCCGCCGCTCTCCTCCCGCGTTACCGGCTCCAGCAGGCCGGCGATGGCCGACATGCCGATGACCTCCGGGTCGGCGAAGGTGACGAACAGCTCGCGGAAGCTGTCCGGCTTCCACAGGGCGCGGGCCCCGACGTAGCGCTCGGTCACCAGAGCGACATCGACCAGCGCGATCTCCCCCACCCGGCCGTTGAGCGACACGTCGATGCGCTTGTTCGCCGCGAAGGCGATGTCTGCCGGCACCTGCCCGGTCACGGCCAAGCCGGTCGCCAGCCCGGTGATGGTCGGCTCGCGGTGTTCGGGAAAGGCGTTGTTGGTGCCGGTGGAGATGCCGGCCACGGGGACTGCCCCGCAGTGCGCCACCACGGCGCGGTGCGTGCCGTCGCCGCCCAGCACGACAATGGCGGCGACTCCCGCCCGGCGCATCTCGTCCGCCGCCCGATGGGTGTCGGCGACGGTGCCGGTGACCGGCATGGGCAGCGGGTGAATGGTGGGATAGGGCGCCTCGCCGTGCGCCGCCGCCCGTGACAGCCCGCGCGCCACATGACGCCCGATGCCGCCATGCTCCGGCATCATCATGACGTCGGTGACCCCGCAGGCGCGCAGCGCGGCCAGCACCCGCAGGACGATGTTGGCGCGATCCGTGATCTGGAGGTTCGCCGCGTTCGCGACGACCCGGCGGATGTCGCGTGCGGATACTGGATTGGCAATGATGCCGATGACAGGTGCCACGCGTCCTCCCCTTCGCTTCGATGTTTTGAAGGGGTGTATGGCAAGAGCCGTGCCAAATGTGCGTACGGCTGACTATCGTTGTTCTGCAACAGTTTGCGCGACGAGTGGCGGTGTTGCGATCGCCTCACCTGTTGCAGGGGCGCTGCAACAGGTGTTGCATGCCTCAATCCAACCGGTGCGGCGGGACGATGCCGAAACGGCGCATCTGGCGGTGGATGGTCGAGCGGTCCACGCCCATGTCCCGCGCCGCCGCCGACACGTTCCAGTGCAGGCGGCGCAACACCTCGCGCAGGCGGACGGCGGGGTCGGCGCTGTCCGGGGCGGGCGTCGGAGCGCTGGCCGGCCACGCCTCGAACACGCCGCTGCGCTGCACGGGGTCGGGAATGTCCATCAGTTCGATCAGCCCGTCGGTGCAGACGGCGCAGGCGTAGTCGAGCGCGTTCACCAGCTCGCGCACGTTGCCGGGCCAGCCGTGAGCGCGCAGGGCCGCCAGCGCCGGAGCGGCGATGGTGTAGCCGACGCCGTCCCGCTCCGTCCGCTCGGCCAGCAGCCGGTCGATCAGCCAGTCGAGGTCGCCGCGCTGGCGCAACGGCGGCACGGTGAACACCGCGCCGTTGAGACGGAAATACAGGTCGTCGCGGAACGTCCCGGCCTTGATCAGTTCGACAAGATCGCGGTGGGTGGCGGCAATGACGCGCACGTCCACCGACACCGCCTTGGTGCGGCCGATGGGGGTGACCTCCCGCTCCGCCAGGACGCGCAGCAGGCGTGTCTGCGACGACAGCGGCATGTCGCCGATCTCGTCCAGGAACAGCGTGCCGCCGTCCGCCTCCAGGATCAGCCCCTTCCTGCCCCGCGACGTGGCCCCGGTGAAGGAGCCGGGCTCATGGCCGAACAACTCGCTTTCGATCAGCGCCTCCGGCAGCGCGGCGCAGTTCACGGCGATGAAGGGCTTGGCCGCGCGCACGCTCGACCGGTGCAGGGCCTTGGCGAGGTGTTCCTTACCGGTGCCGGTCTCGCCATGGATCAGCAGGCTCATCCGCGTGTTCACCAGCTTCGCCGCGCGCGTCAGCACCGCTTTCAGCGCCGGATCGCCGCCGCACATCGCCTGGAGCGGTTTGGGCAGGCTTCCCTCGTCTTCTTTGCGTGGGCGCGGGACGGCGATGGCCGGCGGCGGCATCGCCTGCGCGAACAGGGGTGTCCCACTGCGCCGCAGGCGGAGGGTGCGCTGGTCGGTCGGCAGAGAGCGCACGAACCGCACCAGGTCATCCACCTGGCAGTCGAACAGGTCGGAGAAGGACCGCCCGATGAGATGCTCCCGGTCCTCCCCCTCGCCGGCTAGCAGTCGACACGCACGGTGATTGAATCCGATGATCCGCCCGGCGCCATCCAGCGCGATCACGAAGTCCGGATCGACCTCCGCGAACTCCTGGGAGGCGGAGAGCTTGACCACCCACTCCCGGCGGAAATTGTTGTAGAGGTTGGCGTTTTCGATCTTGTGCGTGTAAGCCTTGACCAGTTGGAGGGCCAGATACTGGCTGATCTTGGGCTCCGGCGAACGGAGCGCGGAGATGTCCAGCACCGCCGCAAGCCCGCCGCCGCTGTGGAACACCGGGGCCGCCGTGCAGGTAAGGGGAATGTGGGTCGCGTCGAAATGGTCCGTCTGGTGGACGGTCAACGCCTCGCCCGTGGCGATGCAGGTGCCGACCGCGCAGGTACCGGCCCGGCCCTCGTTCCAGTCCGCGCCGAGATAGAGGCCGGTCCGGCGCAGGTCGTTGTCCGACGCCCGGTCTCCGATGAAATCGACGGTGACGCCGTTGCTGTCGGTCAGCAGCAGGGCGTAGCCCATGCCGGCCACCTGATGATACAGCGCCTCCAGCCCGAAGCGGGCCATGCGCAGGAACTCGTCCATCGCGTCGCGGTGCAGGCACAGGCGCTCGTGCGGCAGAATGTAGGCCTCGCGCCGGACGGTCGGATCCAGCTTGTGGTCGGCCACGCACCGGCGCCAGGATGCGGTGATGATGGCGTCGCGCTTCGACGCGATCCCTTCCGAGACGCGGACCAATTCGTTGATGTGCGCCGCTTTGGCGTTCTCCATCAGCGTATCCTCCCTGGAGCGCAATCGCTCTGATCTGGTCAGCCAGATCGGAACAATATATC
>NZ_JAUQTX010000389.1:0-3919 GCF_059803775.1 Azospirillum sp. UFLA03-27
GAGTTCCCTCCCAACGAATGCGCCAACTACTTCACCGCCGCCGGCTATGAACCGGAGTAACTGGAAAATGCTCTAGTATGTAGCAGCATGCCACTTTGCAAATGCATCAGATATACGCCCCAGCTCCACATGCAAAGCTGAATGCCAATAGTTTTTTGGGCAACTTAAAGGCACCGTATTTGCCATCGACAAAAGTGTTTCCTTTATAGTTTTCTCGCTCATCCCCTTTAACCTCAATACAAACGTCTGGAGAGCAGCATTACCTCTCTTGCCAAGACGCTCTTTCAGTCCAACTCGAACAAAATGTCTTTCCATCAACTCGAACAATTTGACATCCATCCCATACTTGTTAACTATGTCGTAGCTTAAGCCAGCTACCTTTCCCAAACTAATTTTGCAGTCAAGAAACACAGGAGCGCCATTCAGTTCATGAAAAGGATACACCATCACCCTTCTGCCTCGCCGATCCTTCACAACCTGCGCCTTCTTTTTATTGCATTTGCTGCATATAGGAGCAAGATTAGGAGGGAAAAGGGAATACTCCGGATATTTCTTTTTCGGGAGAAAGTGGTCTAATTCGCATTCCTCACTAAGATTACAAAACGGACAGAGACTTTTATCCTCTGGCTTTAAAGAGTCCCTCATTGCCTCAAACGCTTGCGTTATCGCGGCAGGTTTTTTTTTGTAAGCATCAAGCAGTATTTCCTTATCCGTTTCGGACAGAGAAATAGCCTTTACCCGATGAACATCAGGAATATTTGCAACGAACGTCGTGTGCGCCGCCCCCACCTGCGGCGCTAACCTATTTAAGTGTACCTGTATTGCGGGATCAAAATGCGCGACGAGTCCAGAAAAGGTCGGAACGGACCCTTTCTGATAAGGAGCAATATACCGCATTTCTCAATCTCCGTCCTGATCCAATGAATACAGAAATGCTTTCGCAGGGAGACCTAACGGCTTCTCAAAGCAATCTTCAACCGCCTCCACGCTCTTCATTTCCTCATACATAGAGCGCAATACGTGTGTATAATCTTTCTCAGGATCAGCAAGGCCAAGAACAGATCTACTAAGCTCCCCCAAGTCCTCACCAAAGCTCTCAATTCGAAGTTCTTCGATACTCGGCGCTGATCCGTTACGACGGAAGAAGCGGACATACCGGCTTGGCAC
Organism: Azospirillum sp. UFLA03-27; assembly: GCF_059803775.1. Classification (NCBI taxonomy): domain Bacteria; kingdom Pseudomonadati; phylum Pseudomonadota; class Alphaproteobacteria; order Rhodospirillales; family Azospirillaceae; genus Azospirillum; species Azospirillum sp. UFLA03-27. Next base: position 1,168 of record NZ_JAUQTX010000389.1, read on the forward strand.
CTGCTGCAAGAGAATTGGTGAATGGGTGGAGATAATTGCATATGAGTCGAATTCTTCCAGGATATCCTGTACTGCGATAATCATGCTTGTTAGCAAGCCTGGATGCAGGCACGTTTCCGGTTCGTCCAGAAGAAGTATGGATCCCTCTTCAATAAATCCGACTATGTCAGATGCAATTGAAGTGACAAGCCGTTGACCAGCGCTCATCCGCCTAAACACTTCATCCCTGTCTTCTGACAAGTCGCATAGAGCTTCCGCAGTTTCATTGCCGACTAAACGAGATAGAATAGCCTTGAGAACGGTCTCTCTGTCGGAGCCGACTAACCGCTCTATGGTGTTATCCATCATCCTATTCATTTCTTGCGTGTCAATCACACCATCAAGGTTGCGAAGGCCACAGTACTTGTAAGATAGCTTTGATCTATATGACATGCTCGTATTGCGTCCCGCCTTTGGTGGAAGCGGAAATTCATCGAAAGCGTTGTAAGAGATCGCAATAACCCTGCTAACGGATGGTGGCGGCGAAACGCTGCACTCGAGTGCAACCCCAGACAAGGAGTTCTCATCAAAAGTGTTGTCTCCTGGCGCAAGCGCATAGGCCAATGTTGATAAGGCTGTTGTTTTACCAGCTCCATTTCTCCCAATTAGAAGAAGAACCCTATTTGGCAGCCTTTTATGAGGGGAGAAGTCAACCTTAAGCCGATGCTCTTTGGATGCACCCTCAATTAGCATCGAAAATTCAAACTTTGGAGCTGGAACTGTTTCGTGTTTTGTGTCGATATAGAAGCCCCCTCTACGCAACGCATGTCGCGCCGCGGCATCCCTCAGAAAAGATTTATCCCATACGGCAGATTCTTCCTTGCCGGTCAGCAATTCGGGAGAAGCCACGACGTCTCCGATCGTCTTTAGGTATTTTCGCCTTAGTGTTGGCGGAACCATTTTCTTTAATGTCCTATAATAAGCAACCGACTGCCCAAGCGAAAATACGCCTTTAGGGAATTCGGTGAATTCACACGGAACTTGAGGCGTAAAATCAGCCTTTCCCACACCAATCTTTACCGCTCCTAACGGAACTTCTTCGCTTTCTGAAATGTTTAAATATGCGACAAACAACGTATTATAACCATAATCGTCCCAATTATCACGAAACAGCGTAACGGCCGGATATTTGATTTGACTGGGGTTAGGTTTTCCAGCTCGATAAACATAAAAGTTAATGTCACGAGTCCTTTTTACGCTTGATTTTCTCTTGCCTGTCACAGCATATGCTCCGCATATCACGAAAAACGTTGAGATTGCCAACTGATTATAGCGCTATTCTCCTTAATTCATTATAGAGACATCCAGCATGTTCCCCCACATATCCCTTTTTGCTGGATTGAATACATACTACAGCTGCGCGCTCGCAGCAACGCTTTGATACTAAGCATATAATAGTATGCGCCCCTTTGATATCCGCGCCCACTATAACAACAAGGATCAATAGCGCTCTCGCTTCCCAATAGTGCTGAGGAAAAAGTTACAAAATTGCTGAATTTGGCGTGCTGTAACTTCGTATATCGCACCGCAATACAGGCGGTTACCTGACCCCTCAGCCCGGGGCCAGCGTTACGAAGTGCCGATCTTTCCAGCGCTGATGGACAGCTCCTGCATTCCACGGGCAAAAGGTTGTCCATGTGCTCCTCCAGCAGCTCGAAGGCCCATCGCATGCAGGCCAGCATGCCGAGGCCAAGGATATCGACCTTCATCATCTTCAGGACGTCGATGTCATCCTTGTCCCATTCGATGACCTGCCGGTCCTCCATGGCGGCGGGCTCAATGGGCACGAGTTCGTCGAGCCGATCCTGGGTCAGCACGAAGCCGCCGGGATGCTGGGACAGGTGCCTCGGCGTGCCCATCAGCTGCTGGGCGAGCTCCAGCGTCAGGCGCAGGCGACAGTCTTCCAGGTTCAGGTTCAACGCCGTGGCGTGCTCCGCTACGAACAGTGTTGCCGCAGCGGCGTGAAACACCCCCAGATCTCCGCCTTCGACCACCTCGTGCACGGCGCCCAGCGCCAGCCCGCCGCCAGGCAGGCTGGCGTCGATCTCCGGGAGCCCAGAAGGCAGGACGCGCCCGGCCGTCTTGCCGCCCGTTTCGATCTGGCGGATGCGGCTTCGCAGTTCCTGGAGAGCGGGCGGCGGTTGAGGAGACATGTCCCTTCATACAGGCAAGGCAGGATTATGTTCCCTTTTTGTTCACCCAAAGCAGGACAGCTGTCAAGACTGGGGCAGCTTTGCCCGACCTTTTGCTGATATTGGACTGGGAGTGGCTGATCCCTCGTGGACGGGCTACCAGCCGAATTTCAAGGAAACGACAGCAGTGCGGCGGCCGGAACCGGAAGTCACGGGGTGCCGCGCACGCTCCGCACCGCATCCAGGCTTCGGGGCAAGGTTGAATGAGCCGATAAGCTCGTCGCGGACAGGCTGTAGGTAGCACACGACTCGGAAGCGCTCCCGGCCCGGCTTCCAAAAGGCTGCCGGTGACCACTGCGAGACGACACTTAGACGCTCGTGTACGACGCACAGCGCGGTCAGCGCTAGCCATCCACTAAGCCATCTCGCCGCCAGGGCGATCGTTCACGTCCCGCATGGCGCTGTCGTGGTTGGCTTTGAGGACGATGACATCCAGTCGGCTACCTAGCAGGATGCGGAAAAAGGGCTGTGCACGGCCGGTTGGTCGTGATTCTTTTCGGTTGAGGAGAACACGGCCGACG
>NZ_JAUQTX010000038.1:0-35872 GCF_059803775.1 Azospirillum sp. UFLA03-27
GTTATAGTCTCGTGGGCTCGGAGATGTGTATAAGAGACAGCCTCCATGATGGTGCGCGCGACCCTGCAGCGGGAGGCGCTGCCGCCGGACTTCTCCCGGCCCGCCACCGCCGCCATCGCTCTGGTCGGCCTGTCCGCCGCGCTGCGCGTCGCCGCGGCCAGCACGGCGCCGGACCTGCTGATGCCTGCGGCGGCGCTGGCCTGGATGGGCGCGCATCTTCTGGTGTTGTGGGTGCTGTTGCGCGTGCCGAAGCGGATCAGGGCGTAACTTTGGCGCCCTGATGTTTGGCGTTCCGGTTCTGGTCTTCGCGCACCGCCATCGCTATGGTGCGCCGGGTGCAACTGACGTCGGCGCGTTCCATGGAAACCTTGCCGTTCGAGGCCGAGACCGCTGTCGTGGTCTGCGCCGATCATGGTGTGTTCGAGCTTCTGGTCGGGCTTCTGCTGTCGCTGCGCCCGCTGGACCGCCGGCGCTACCGGGTCTGCCTGATCGATGTCGGGCTTACCGCCGCGCAGCGCGATCATGTGGCGCCGCTCTGCGACCGCATCGCGCCGGTGCGGGACGATCTGGTGGTCTGGCCGCACCCGCAGCTCGTAACCCAGCTGGACCGGCAGATCCCCTTCTGGAAGGCGATGCTCTGCCGCCCGTTCCTGCGCGACTATTTCCCCGGTTTCCAGTGCTACCTGCATTTGGACGCCGACGTCTGGGTTCAGAATTCCGCCGCGCTGGACGCCGCCGTCGAGGGCGTGCGCGGCGGGCGCGCCGTGATCGTCCCCGAGGCCGACGCGGCTTATCCTTTCCTGGCGTCGCACACCGCCAACGCCCATGCCGTGGCGGAGCGCACCAAGCTCATCACCCGCTTCTTCGGGGAGGAGGTCGCCGCGCTGGCCGGTTCGCTGCCCTATTACAATCTGGGCTTCTACGGGCTTCACCATGACGCGCCCCATTGGGACCTGTTCCGGGACAGCCTGCGCGACGCGACGCGGACCACCTTCCACTTCCTGTGCGAGCAGATCGTCCTGAACATCGTGATGTTCCAGGTGCGGACCACGCTGCTGCTGCCGGCGACGGCCAACTGGATGTGCAGCATGGCCGCGCCCGTGCGTGGAGGGGATGGGCTGTGGCGCTCGCCCGTCTACCCCCACACGCCGATCGATCTGCTGCACCTGACCGGTACGGACAAGCTGGAACGCTACCAGCCGCTGGGGCTGCTCTACGACGGTGGGCGCTATCTGGAGGGCATCGCCCACCTGGCGGCTCCGCACGCGCAGGTCGGCTGAGCGCCGGCCCGTCCGTCGCGGAAGCGCACAACGGCTTGACGGTCCCCGTCCCACCCCCGACACTCCGACGCAACGGCCTCGGCTGAGGGCCATGAGAGGCGGGCGAAGCCGCAGGGGGGATGATGAGCGACACGTTGGAACCGGCCCGCAGCGCGGGCGTCGTCGGGCTCGGCTCCATGGGCATGGGGGTGGCGTTGTCGCTGCTCCGCGCCGGCTTCCGGGTCGTCGGCTGCGACCTCGACGCCGCCAAATGCATGAGCCTCGTCACCCATGGCGGCGAGGCCGCGGGATCGCCCGCCGACGTCGGGCGCCGGGTGGACCGCGTCATCGTCCTGGTCGCCACGGCGGAGCAGGCGGAGGAGGTGCTGTTCGGCGTCGAGGGCGTGGCCGGCACCCTGCCGAAGGGCGGCGTGGTCGTTCTGTCCACCAGCGTCCCGCCGGACATGGCCGCCGCCGTCGGGCGCCGCCTTGCCGAACGAGACCTGCTGATGCTGGACGCGCCGGTCGGAGGCGGCCCGGTGCGGGCGGCGGAGGGCCGCATGGTGGTGATGGCCTCCGGCCCCGAGGACGCCTTCGCGCGGGCCGAAGACCTGATCGCCGCCGCGTCGGGCACGCTGCACCGCGTCGGCACCGAGCACGGGCAGGGCTCCGCCGTGAAGGCCGTGGAGCAGATGCTGACCGGAATCCACGCCGCCGCGGTGGCGGAGGCCACGGCCTTCGGTGTCCGCGCCGGGGTCGACCCACAGCGGCTGGCCGAGATCCTCGCCGCCGGTCCCTTCCACATCCCGTCGCAACGGCCGCTGGGCATCGTCGGGGCGGACCTGGGCCATGTGATGGACGCCGCGCGGAGGCTGGCCGTGCCGACCCCGCTGGCCGCCTCCGCCCTGCAACTCTTCACCATGGCCGCCGCGGTGGGAATGGGGCGCGAGGGCGACGGCGCGCTCGTCCGGATCTTCGACCGGCTGGCCGGCAACCCTCAGGAGAGCTGACAAATCATGTCATCGACACACAAATCCCTGGTCGTCACCGGGGGCGGCCGGGGCATCGGGGCGGCGGTCGCCCGCATGGCCGCGCAGCGCGGCTACGCTGTGACCTTCTCCTACATCGGCAACGCCGCGGCGGCGGAGGCCACGCTGGCGGCGATCCGCAAGGCCGGCGGGCAGGCCCAGGCGGTGAAGGGCGACGCCGCCCGCGAGGACGACATCCGCGCCCTGTTCGACGCGGCGGAGGACCGTTTCGGCCCCACCGCCGGGCTGGTCAACAACGCCGGCATCATCGGCCCCTACGGACGGCTCGACGAGGCCGCACCGGACGACCTGCGCCGCATGCTGGACATCAACGTGACCGGCGCAGTCTTGTGCGCGCGGGAGGCGGTGCGTCGCATGTCCACCCGCCACGGCGGGAAGGGGGGAAGCATCGTTAATGTCGGCTCCATCGCCGCCGTGCTGGGGTCTCCCAACGAGTATGTGGGCTACGCGGCCAGCAAGGGCGCGGTGGACAGCCTCACCGTCGGCCTCGCCCGCGAGGTCGCGAAGGAGGGCATCCGCGTGAACTGCGTGCGGCCCGGCCTGATCGACACCGACATCCAGATCATCCCCGGCATCGGCAACCGGCTCGACAACCCCGCCCTGATCCCGCCCGCCGGGCGCGCCGGGACGGCGGACGAGGTGGCCGAAACCGTGCTGTGGCTGCTGTCCGACGCCGCGTCCTACGTGACCGGCGCCCTTCTCAACGTCTCCGGAGGCCGCTGAGCCATGCCCGCGTCGAATTCCTTTGCCATCGGCCACCAGGACATCGTGGAGGCCGCGGCGCGTTTGGACGGCTTCGCCGTGCGCACGCCGCTGCTGGAGAACGCCCTGCTGAACGAGCGGGTCGGCGGGCGCGTCCTGCTGAAGCCGGAGGTTCTGCAGCGCAGCGGCTCCTTCAAGTTCCGCGGCGCCTTCAACCGCCTGTCCCAACTGACGCCGGAGGAGCGCCGGGGCGGGGTGGTCGCCTGGTCGTCGGGCAACCACGCCCAGGGCGTCGCGGCGGCGGCGGCGCTGCTCGGCATGCCGGCGGTCATCGTCATGCCCAGCGATGCCCCGGCCTTGAAGATCGCCAACACCCGCGGCTACGGCGCCGAGGTGGTGCTCTATGACCGCTGGACCGAAAGCCGCGAAGGCATCGCCACGGCCATCGCGGAGGAGCGGGGTGCGGCCACCGTGCCGCCCTACGACCACCCGCAGATCATGGCCGGGCAGGGCACGGTGGGACTGGAGATCGCCGCGCAGGCGCAGGCCATCGGCGCGGTTCCCGATGACGTGATCGCGCCGTGCAGCGGCGGGGGGCTGATGTCCGGGGTCGCGACGGCGGTCTGCCACACCTTCCCCGACGCCCGCCTGTGGGCGGCGGAGCCGGCGGGCTTCGACGACGTGGCGCGCTCGCTGGCCGCCGGGGAGCGGGTGGAGAACGCCGCCGGGCAGCGCTCCATCTGCGACGCGCTGCTGACCCCAACGCCGGGTGCCCTGACCTTCCCGGTGATGAAGGACCTGCTGTCCGGCAGCCTCGCCGTCACCGACGCCGAGGTGAAGGCCGCCATGGCCTACGCCTTCACCGTGCTGAAGCTGGTGGTCGAGCCGGGCGGGGCGGTCGGGCTGGCCGCCGTGCTGACGGGCAAGCTGCCGGCGGCGGGCCGCACCGTCGCCGTGGTGCTGAGCGGCGGCAACGTCGACGCGGCGACCTTCACGGACGCTTTGGCGTTGTCGTCGTGACGACGTTGCGCTCCAGCACGTAATAGACGGCGCCGGGGGCGAACTTCTTGCGGACCGAGTCGCGGTGGTAGGCGATGTTCCACCGCGTCAGTGCGCAGGCCGCCTCGTCCAGCCGCACCAGCAGCGGGTTGCCGTAGGGCAGGGAAACGCCCATCAGCGGCCCCAGCCGTTCGGTCAGCGGGAAGGAGCAGAAGCGGCGCTGCCGCACCGTGAAGCCCAGCCGGGCGAAGCGCTCCTCCAGCCACTGGACGGGGAAGCCGCGCTCGTTCGCGGTCAGGCCGCGGCGGGGCCGCCGCCAGTCGCCCATGGTGCTGATCGGCTCGCGCAGGATGAACAGACCGCCGGGGGCGGTGACGCGGGCGAACTCGGCCAGCAGGGCGCCGGCGTTCGGGATGTGGTGCAGCGTGTGCAGGCAGACGGTCAGGTCGTTCGCCCCGTCCGCGCAGTCGATGCGCCCGCCCAGCGTGGGGCGGCGGTACTCGGCGGGGGTACCGGCGATGTCGGTCCGCCAGAAGCGCTCGATGGGCTCCACGGCCAGGAAGCGGTCCACCTGCCCGGCAATCGGCGCCACGTCGTCCCCCGCGGCGCAGCCGAAGGCCAGCGCCTGCCGGAAGCGCCGCCCGGCCAGGAAGCGGAAGGCGTGGCGGTGATTCAGCGCGTGGTATTCGTAGCGGTAGCCGGGCCGGTCGGGCGCCGTGCGCGCGAAGTCCTCCGCCGGGTCCCGCGCATCGACCCCGTACCAGTCGGCGATCCGGGCTGCGTCGAAGTCGTCGCCGTAGAGGGCGGCGCCGGAGAAATACTGTTCCTCGAAACTTGCGGACTCGAAACTTGCGGTCATGGGGGCTGAGGCTCCGCTGGATGGACCGCGCGACGATAGCGCGACGGTTCTGGCGGAAACATTCAGCTTGCCCGCCTAGGACGGAGGGGCAGTCCTATGGCGGAGCGTGATCGCGGGGCGCGAAGGGAGCGCCTCCGGTCGGTGGGGCCTATCCTTAAGAGGGGGCTACAGCCGGATGTCGCTCTGGAACAGGCCGAGGTCGAGATGTTCCATCGGCACGCGGCGGGTGCGGCGGCGGCTGAAACGCTTTACGGCGTAGCGGGCGCGACCGAAGAGGGCGGCGTAGCTCTTCAACGTCTTGGGCATGTCCGTTCTTCCCAATCTGTGTAGGGGGTGAACGGATCACAGCTATGACGGGTCCATGTGACAAATTCTATCGCACCGCACACCGCGCCAAGGAACGCCGGACCGCGCCACCTGTTCGAGAAGGAATACCCCCAAAGACACGGGCAACCCATGGTGAGGAGGCGGCGATGAGCGGCGTTCTGAAGGCCGTCATTTTCGACGTGGACGGCACATTGGTCGACTCGGTGGATCTGCACGCCCACGCCTGGGTGGAGGCGATCCGGCATTTCGGCTACCACGCGGAGTTCGACGCGGTGCGCTCCCAGATCGGCAAGGGTGGGGACCAGTTGATGCCGGTCTTCGTGCCGGAGAAGGATCTGGACCGTATCGAGGACGAGCTGGACCATTTCCGGCACGAGCTGTTCGCCCGCAAATACATGCCGAAGGTCCGCGGCTTCCGCCGGGTGCGCGGCCTGTTCCAGCATCTCCACGCCGAGGGTCTGCGCATTGCGCTCGCCTCCTCCGCCAAGGGGGACGAACTGGAGCGCTACAAGCGCGCGGCGGAGATCGAGGACTTGGTGGACGTGGAAACCTCGTCCGACGACGCGGAGCGGTCGAAGCCGCATCCGGACATCTTCGAAGCGGCTTTGGAAAGGCTGGGCCTACCGGCGGCGGAGGCCGTGGTGGTCGGCGACAGCCCCTGGGACGCCAAGGCCGCGGGCCGGGCCGGGCTGACCGTGGTGGGTGTTCTGTGCGGCGGCTTCGCGGAGCAGGATCTGCGCAAGGCCGGCTGCGCGGAGATCTTCCGTGATCCGGAAGACCTCCAGCGCCGCTTCGCCACCAGCCTCATCGGGAAACGCAGCCCACGCGCCATGGGCCTTCTTCAGCCCGGTGGACCTCAGCCGGGGCGGCCGTCGGCCCGCGGGGCGAGCAGGATGGGGGCGTAGACGTAAAGGTAGCAGGCGAAGGCCGCGATCCAGGCTGCACCCGCGCCCTCCAGGGCGGTCCAGTAGAGGTCGCCCGGCAGTTCGGGCGCCAGCACCCGCAGCAGCGCTGCGGCGGTCAGCAGGATGTAGCCGGTCACGGTCGGGCGGGTCACCACCAGCATCCGCCCGGTGTGGCCGAGCGTGGCCCGCGTCATGACGGCCAGGATCATCGTGGCGAAGGCCCCCGCCGTCAGGGCATGGACCCAGGCGGAGCTTTCCACGCCCGCCCCCAGAAGATGCGCGGCCTTCAGCGCCAGGGCCGCCGGCACCCAGGCGTAGCCGAGATGCAGCACCCACAGGATCGGCTGGTCGAGCGTCTTCGCCGGCTGCCAGCCCGTCAGCCGCAGGGCGTGGGCGAGCGCCGCGACGAGCGCCAGCAGACCGGCGACGGCGGTGCCCGGCAGAGCGAGGTCAGCGGGTATCATCAGCAGGGTCGAGACGAGCGTCACCTTCTCCACCCAGGGGCGGGAGACGACGGTGCCGTCCAGCCCGCGCAGCCGCAGGGCGTTGCGGGTGAAGGCCGGGACGATGCGCCCGCCGATCACCGCGATCATCATCAGCACGATGCCGATGGCCAGCGTCTCACCCAGCGCGGTGCCGCCGGACAGCACGCCCAGCCAGTCCAGATGGAACAGCAGGTTGGCAACGGTCAGCAGGCCTAGCAGCGCGAGGAAGGCGGTGTTGCGGATCTTGCCCGCCGCCACCAGCGGCCCGGCCAGCGCGATGCCGAGCGCCGGCAGGAAGGCGAGGTCGAGGATGGCCGCAACCGGCAGCGGCACGCCGATGAAGGGCAGCAGCGCCACCCGCCCGGCCAGCCACAGCGCCGTCAGGCCGGCGAGCGGCAGGCCGGACAGCGCCTTGGTCCCCGTCCAACTCGGCACCGCGGTCAACAGGAAGCCGGCCACCGCGGCGACCACGAAGGCGAACAGCATCTCGTGCGCGTGCCAGGAGGTCGCCGGGACGGCGCCGTCCGGCCAGGATCCGGTCGCCAGCACGGCGATCCAGGCGGCTAGCAGGACGGGCGCGGCAAGGCCGGAGAGCAGGAAGAAGGGCCGGAATCCATAAGCGAAAATCAGGGGGACCGGAGGGCGGTCCGGCTGGTCGGCAACGGAACTGGTCATGGCGTTCCCCGCGCGTTGGAGGCATCGGTCATGCCGTCACACTGCGCCGGGGGCGGTCACCCTTCTTTGACCGCCGTCAAACAGAAACCCTCCAAACCAAAATCTGGCACGTTGGAGAAAAAGCCGCGGAGAAAAAGCCGCGGTCAGACCGTGATGCCGTTTTCGGCCATCAGGCGTTTCAGCGCGTCGCGGGCGGGCGCGTCCAGCACGGGAAGGCCGTCGCGGGCGGTCAGCACGAAAGCGCCGGGATCGGCCAGGGTGCGCAGGGCGAAACCGCCCACGCGCGGCGGGCCGCTGCTCAGCGGCGTATCCTCGTAGATCGGCGAGAAGGTGCAGCCCAGAAGCATGGCGCGGGCGATCAGCGCCTCGTCCGACGACCCGCCCGACGCCGGGCTGTTGATGCCGAAGAGAAGCCGCTCGGCCTCGCCGCTGGTGACGAGCCCGCGTTCCTGAAGGATGTCCACCATGGCCGAGGTGGTCATCACCGGGGCGGCGCGGCCCTTCCAGCAGAAGCGCCCGTCATCCCATCCGATGTCCAGGCAGCGGTAGATCATGTGCGGATCGGCGCCGCCGGGCGACCCGGCGACGATGTAGTTGACCCGAAGCAACCCGTTCCACGCCCCGGCCGGAGCGACGATGCAGGAAACACCGCGCCGGGTCAGGCGCAGATAGGTGTCGTTGATGCCCGAAGGCTCGAAATCAAACAGCATGGCTGGCTCACCTTGATCGGGGACCCCGCTCCCCTCGAACGAAAAAGGTGAGCACGGGTTCCCGCAAGGCAACATGGCCATGCGTATGGTATCCCTCTCCACACGCGCAAAAAGGGTATAGGCAAAAGCTCAGGACTTCGGGCGGAATGCCTTGCAGACCAATGGGTCAGTGTCGATGCGCGCCGCACCGATCAGATCGAGGCAGTACGGAATTGCCGGGAAGACCGCCATCAGGCAGTCATGGATGGCCGAAGGCTTGCCCGGAAGATTCACGATCAGGCTGCTGCCGCGGATTCCCGCGGTTTGGCGCGACAGGATGGCGGTCGGCACCACGGTCAGGCTGACCGACCGCATCAGCTCCCCGAAGCCGGGCATCATCTTTTCGCAGACCTGCTCCGTCGCCTCCGGCGTCACGTCGCGCGGGGCAGGGCCGGTGCCGCCGGTGGTGACGATCAGGTCGCAACGCTCCCGGTCAGCCAGTTCGATCAGGGTGGCGGCGATGCCCTCGCGGTCGTCGGGGATGACGCGGGCCACCGGCTCCCAGGGGGAGGCAACGATGCGCGTCAGCTCCTCCCGGATGGCCGGGCCGCCCTTGTCCTCGTAGATGCCCTGGCTGGCCCGGTCGGACACGGTGACGATGCCGATGCGGGCGGGCTTTGCGGAGGTCATGGGCGGCGGTCCTTATGGAGTGTCCGGCAGGCTTACTTGCTGCCCGGCGCCAGGAACACGCTCTTGTAGCTGTCCCGGTCGCCGTTGTTGGTGTCGGTCAATTGGAAGGTGACCGGGGTGGAGGCGTCCGGCACGGAGTCGCGCGGCACCGTGACGTAGACGCGGTAGGTCGCCACGCTGTCCGGGGAGGCGGAAATGTGGCTGACCGCGCTGCCGCTGTCCTCGTCGCGCTCGCCCACCACCTTCACCTCGGCGCCGGCGATGCCGGCGGCAGCCAGCGTGTAGGAGCGGTCCTGGCGGGTCTTGTTGGAGACCTTGAAGGTGTAGGCGTTGCGGATGGTGCCGTCCTGCAGCGTGACGAACAGCGGAGCGCGGTCGCGCTGCACGGCGATGTCCAGCCGCGGGCGCAGCGCGTAGCTCCAGGCCATGGCGCCGGTGATCACCAGCATCAGCAGGCCGTAGACGATGGTGCGCGGGCGGATCAGCCGCCACTGGTAGGTCTTGCCCTGGGCGCGGGTGTCCTGGGCGGCCAGGCTGTCGAAGCGGATCAGCCCCTTTGGCAACTCCTGCGACACCATGATGTTGTCGCAGGCGTCGGCGCACAGGCCGCAATTGATGCAGTCCGCCTGCTCGCCGGTGCGGATGTCGACGCCGACCGGGCAGACCTGCACGCACTGGCCGCAGTCGATGCAGTCGCCGAAGCCCTTGGTCCGGCGCTCGTCCCAGCTCTGCGACTTGCGCTTCGGGCCGCGGGTGTCGCCGCGCAGCGTGTCGTAAGTGACGACAAGGCTGTGCTCATCCAGCATGGCGGTCTGGATGCGCGGCCACGGGCACATGTAGTAGCACATCTGCTCGCGCGTCCAGCCGGCCATGACGTAGGTCATGCCCGCGAACAGGGCGAAGAAGCCCGCCGCCTCATAGGTCGCGTTGAAGGTCAGCAGATCGACGGCCAAGCGCGGCGCGTCGGTGAAGAAGGCGACGAAGCCGAAGCCGGTGATGACGGACAGCGCCAGCCAGCCGGCGTGCTTGCCGGTCTTGCGCAGGACCTTTTTCGCGGTCCAGGGCGCCTTGTCCAGGCGGATGCGCTCCGCCCGGTCGCCTTCGAAGGCGCGCTCGATCCAGACGAACAGGTCGGTCCACACCGTCTGCGGGCAGGTGAAGCCGCACCACACGCGCCCGGCCAGCGCCGTCGCCAGGAACAGCCCCAGCGCGGCCACGATCAGCACGCCGGTGAGGTAGTAGATCTCCTGCGGCCAGATCTCGATCCAGAAGATGAAGAAGCGCGGCGTCGTCAGGTCGAACAGCACTGCCTGGGCCGGCGCGTCGGGGCCGCGTTCCCAGCGAATCCAGGGGGCGATGAAGAAGACCGCCAGAAGCACCCAGGTCAGGATGGTCTTCCAGCGCCGGTAGCGTCCGGAGACGGCCTTCGGGTGGATCTTCTTCTGGCTTTCGAAGAACTGGATTTTCGCCGGCGTGACAGCGCTTCCGTCTGGCATATCGTCTGCCTTGGCTCCGGATAGGGACGCAAGACCGGACAATAGCGGACAGGACCCGAGCGCCTCTTGATCGGGATCAAGACGAGAACGGATTTGAAAAATCCCTATGGGTAATAAGGATTTTTCAGCGGCGCTGGTGACCGGCCGGGATTGCCGGCTGTAATACGTCCATCGGCCGATTGGCTCAAGCTTCGTTTCGCAATGCGGAAACGTTTCCGTCCTCCGCCGCCACCGTACCGTCGAGTGCCGCATCCTCCGCTCCCGGAGTGGATGGGGAGGGGCGGGTGACGATGTAGACGGCCACCGCCGCCATGCAGGTGCCGGCCAGGATGGGAACCAGCGGGCGGCTGGCGGTCAGCACCACGATCGCCCAGCTCACGCTCATGCCGATCAGCGCCGCCGCCTTCGCCTTGCGGGGGATCGCCCCCTCGGATTGCCAGTCGCGCAGCAGCGGGCCGAAGCGCGGGTCGCGGTACAGCCGGTCGCGCAGGGCGGGGCTGCTCTTGGCGAAGGCCCCCGCGGCCAGCAGAAGGAACGGGGTGGTCGGCAGGAGCGGCAGCACGGTGCCCGCGATGCCCAGCCCGACCGCGGCGTAGCCCAGCGCCAGCCACAGCCGGCGCCGCAGGGGGGAGGCGCAGACGGGTGCGTCCTCCACAAGGGCGGTCTGGTCGTCCATGGGGTGAATGTAGGACGCTCACACGGCCAGGACCAGCACCGCGTAGCGGGCCGCCTTGCCCGCGGTGACCAGCAGCAGGAAAACCCGGATGTCCACCCGCAGGATGCCGGCCACCAGAGTCAGCGGATCGCCGATGAAGGGCATCCAGGCCAGCAGCAGCGACCAGACCCCGAAGCGTTGGTACCAGCGGGTGGCCCGCGCCACCATGGAGGCGGGAACCGGGAACCAGCGGCGGTCCTGGAAATGCATCAGGTAGCGCCCGAGCGCCCAGTTGACCACAGACCCCAGCACGTTGCCCGTCGTGGCGAACAGCAGAAGCGCCAGATGGTCGTAGTTGCCGGTGGCGTGCATGCCGACCAGCAGGATTTCCGACTGGGCCGGAAAGATGGTTGCGGCCAGGAACGCGGTCAGGAACAGCCCGCCGTAGGCGGCAAACTCGGACATGCGGCGGTCGGTCCTTCCGGGCCGGGGGGTGGCGGAGGCTAGAACATGGGTGCGCATACAGGAATGCGGGAGGCGCCATGGTGCAGCCGCGATAAACTGGTGTAGATTCATTTTGTATGAATTCGCAGCGGATGGACTCGGAACGCCTGGCCGGTCTCATCCGGCGGGCGTCATCTTTGGGAATGAAGGGGAGTGTTCGCGGATGGCCGCTGCCGGCCTTGCCCGCTTCGATGCCGACGGGCGCCTGATCTGGGCCAACGCCGTGTTCCGGGCGTCGCTGGGCGGTTGTCCGGGGGACAGCCTCGACGCCCTTCTGGGGGCGCTTCCGTTGCGTGGGAACGCTGCCGCGGTGGCGGACCGGTTGCGTGCCGGAGAGACGGTGGCGCTTGCGGCTGCGCCGGGTGAAGGACATGGACTCCTGATTCCGGCGGAGGGCGAGGGCGGCGAATTGGTGTTGACCCTTGCCGGTGATGGCGGCGCCCCGCAGGAGGACACCGGCTTCTTCGGCCTGGAAGACCTGCTGGGCGACCGGGCCGGCGAGGCGGAGCGGGCGATCATGCAGGCCATCGCCGTTCCCCTGGTGGTGACCCGGCTGTCGGACGGCTTGGTGATGGCGGTCAACCAGCCCGCCGGCCTGCTGTTCGGGGTGCCGCTCGACGACGTGGTCGGGCGCAGCTTCGCCAAGGCCTACTACACCGAACCGGCGGAGCGGGAGCGGCTCCTCGTCGCCCTGCGCGACGGTGCGGGCGGCGTGGACGGCTTCGAGACACGGCTGTGCCGGCCCGACGGCAGCGACCTCTGGTCGATGGTCTCCGCCCGGCGGTTCCGTTTCCGGGGCGAGGAGGCCATGCTCGCCTGCATCAGCGACATCTCCGCCCGCAAGCGCACCGAACAGGCGCTCGAAGCCCAGTGGGACCAGAGCCGGGCGGTCCTGAACGGGCTAGGCCAGGGTGTGATGGCCTTCGACCGGGGGCTTCGGCTGGTCGCCTGGAACGGGCGTGTCACGGAGTTGCTGGGGGTGGAGCCGGAATTCCTGAGCTATCACACGCCCTACGCGGCCATTGCCCGGCGGGTTGGGCAGGGGGTGGCCTTTGGGCCGGTGAGCGTGTGCCCCGACGCCCTGACCGGGTCCGGGACCGGCCCGTCCGCGGCCCTCGAGGTGCCGCTTCCCGCCCGCACCGCCCCGGACGAGCGGTCCTGGGAGTGCACCCGTTCCGACGGTCATGTGCTGGAATGCCTGATCCGGCCTCTGCCCGACGGCGGATTCGTCGTCACCTATACCGACGTGACCGAGCGGCGGAACGCCGAGCGGGAGATCATCGCCAGCCGGGAGCTGTTCGAACTGGCGATCCGGGCGGCGCGCGAGGGGATCTGGCAATGGGACGTGCGCACGGGGGATTTGTGGCTGTCGCCCTACTGGTGGGGAATGCTCGGCTACGGCGAGGATGAGATGGTCAACACCGCCGCCCGCTGGACCGAGCTGATCCTGCCCGAGGATCGCGAGTTGTCGGCCCGGATGGCCCGCGACCTGATCAACGGCGCGATGGGCGAATGCCAGTTCATCCTGCGCTTCCGCCACAAGCGCGGCACCGTGGTTCATATGCTGAGCCGCGCCATCCGCGTTCTTGGTCCGGACGGCGAGCTGTTCCGCATCGTCGGTTCGCACACCGACGTGTCGGACCGCGTCCATGCGGAGGAGCGCGCCCACGCCGCGCGGGAGGAGGCCGAGCGCGCCCTGCGCGACCTGAAGGAGGCGCAGGCCCATCTGATCCAGTCCGAGAAGATGGCGGCGCTGGGGTCGCTGGTGGCGGGGGTGGCGCACGAGATCAACACCCCCATCGGCATCGCCCTGACCGGCGCCTCGCTGATGGCGGAACGGACCCGGGTCATCCGGCGCGATTTCGAGGCGGGAACGCTGCGTCGGCCCGACTTCGCCGACTTCCTCGACATGGCGGGGGAGGCGGCGCACCTGATGCTTCTGAACATCGACCGCGCCGCCCAGCTCATCCAGAGCTTCAAGCAGATCGCCGTCGATCAGGCGAGCGAGGAGCGCCGCGTCTTCGATCTGCGCGACTACATCGACGAGGTGCTGCGCAGCCTGGGCGTCCGCATCAAACGGGCGGCCCACGGCGTGGAGGTGGATTGCCCGGCGGATCTGCTGATCGACGGCTACCCCGGCGCGCTCAGCCAAGTGCTGACAAACCTCGTGATGAACTCGATCATCCACGGCTACGCCCCGGGCCAGCACGGGACGCTGCGCGTGACTGCGCGCGCGGTGGGGGGCGACGAGGTGGAGCTGATCTATGCCGACGACGGGCGCGGCATCCCGTCCGAACTCCATGGCAAGGTGTTCGAGCCCTTCTTCACAACCAGCCGCGGCACGGGCGGCAGCGGGCTGGGGCTGAACATCGTCTACAACATCGCCACCCGCCGGCTGAGGGGCCGCATCGCGCTCGACAGCGCGCCGGGCCGCGGCGCGGCCTTCACCCTGCGCTTTCCCCGCGTCGCGCCGGCGGAGCGTCCGCCGGCCTGACGGCTTTCCCCTTACTGCGCATCCACCCAGGCGATGCGCAGGATGTTGGTGTTGCCGGGGGTGCCGAAGGGAACGCCGGCGGTGATGACCAACCGCTGCCCCTCCACCGCCAGCCCGTCCTCGTAGGCGCAGCGGGCGGCCTTCTGGACCATCTCGTTGAAGTCGGCGACGTCGGCGGAATGCACGCTGTGCACCCCGTAGGCGAGCTGGAGGCGCCGCGCCGTTTCCAGGTTGGAGGTCAGGCACATGATCGGCACCTCCGGCCGCTCGCGGGCGGCGCGCAGCGTGGTCGAGCCGCTGGTGGTGTAGGTGACGATGGCCGCGGCCTGGATGGTGTGGGCGACTTGCCGCGCCGCCGCGGTGACGGCGTCGGTCGAGGTCTGCTGCGGGTCCGGGTGCTGGGCGTCGGTGATGGTGCGGTAGAGCGGGTCCTGCTCGACCCGGCGGGCGATGCGGTCCATCATCGACACCGCCTCGATGGGGTAGGTGCCCGCCGCGGTCTCCGCCGACAGCATCACCGCGTCGGCCCCGTCATAGACCGCGGTCGCCACGTCCGACGCCTCGGCGCGGGTCGGGGCGGGGGCGCCGATCATCGACTCGAGCATCTGGGTGGCGACGATCACCGGCTTGCCGGCCTTGCGCGACTCGCGGATGATCCGCTTCTGGATGCTCGGCACGTCCTCCGCCGGCATCTCGACGCCGAGGTCGCCGCGGGCGACCATGACGCCGTCCGACAGTTCGACGATGCGCTCCAGATGCTGGATGGCCTGCGGTTTCTCCATCTTCGACAGCAGGGCGGCCCGCCCGGCGACCAGCTTGCGCGCCTCGGCCACGTCCTCCGGCCGCTGAACGAAGGACAAGGCCACCCAGTCGATACCCTGGTCGAGCGCGAAGGCCAGATCCTCGTGATCCTTCGGAGTGAGTGGCGTCAGCGGCAGGACGACGCCCGGAACGTTCACGCCCTTGCGGTCGGACAGGCGGCTGCCGGACAGCACGACGCAGTCGGCGTGGTCGGGGCTGCAATCGACGACGCGCAGGCGGACCTTGCCGTCGTCCACCAGCAGCTCCGCCTCCGGCTCAAGCGCGGCGAAAATTTCCGGGTGGGGGAGGCCGACACGGGTCGCGTCGCCCGGCTCGGTGGAGAGGTCGAGGCGGATGCGGTGCCCCGGCTCGACGGTGATGGGGCCGTCGGCGAAGGTGCCCAGCCGCAGTTTCGGTCCCTGGAGGTCGGCCATCACCGCGATGGGATGGTCCAGTTCCGCCTCCAGCGCGCGCAGCGTGGCGAGGCGCTGGCCGTGGTCCTCGTGCGTGCCGTGGCTGAAATTGAGGCGGAAGACGTCCACGCCCGCCTCGAACAGCGCGCGGATCATCTCCGGCGTCGCGGTGGCCGGCCCCAGCGTGGCGACGATCTTGGTCAGGCGGAAGCGCCGGAAGGGGATGCCTTTGCGGGTCATGGGTCTGCCTTCTGATATGTTCCGTTCGGGGTGTTCCGTTCGGGGCGGGCCGTTCATCTCAAGTTCTGCCGTCCGGCTTGTCAACCGCGGTCCGCCTCCCCACAATGGTCGGGCCCTGGGAAAAGCACGGTAACGCCGCAGAACGGCCTTGACAGATTTCCGGCTTTTTCTATAGTCGCACCCTCCCGCGGCCCAACCGGCCCGGCGGGAGACATTGTGCGTCCCGTATCCGTGTTTTGCCTCCGGGCCTTCGGGCCCCGGCGTCCGGATCGGGGATCAATCGGTGTGTAGGCGGCCCATGAGGGCTGCCGTTGAGATATCGAGGAGAGCAGGCGTGGCGCGTATCGCTGGCGTCAACATCCCCGCGCAGAAGCGCGTGGAGATTGCGTTGACCTACATTCATGGCATCGGCCCCTTCAAGGCCAAGGAAATCTGCACGAAGCTGGAGATCCCGGCGGAGCGCCGTGTGAACCAGCTCACGGACGACGAGATCCTCAAGATCCGCGAGACCATCGACGCCGACTACCGCGTCGAGGGCGACCTGCGCCGTTCGGTCGCCATGAACATCAAGCGTCTGATGGACATGGCCTGCTACCGTGGCCTGCGTCACCGCAAGGGCCTGCCGGTCCGCGGCCAGCGCACCCACACGAACGCCCGCACCCGCAAGGGTCCGGCCAAGCCGATCGCCGGCAAGAAGAAGTAAGAGGACGCACGGACCATGGCCAAGCCCTCAGCCGCTTCGCAGCGTCTTCGTCGTCGCGAGCGCAAGAACATCACCGCCGGCGTCGCTCACGTGAACGCCTCCTTCAACAACACGATGATCACCATCACCGACGCGCAGGGCAACACCATCGCCTGGTCGTCGTCGGGCACGATGGGCTTCAAGGGTTCGCGCAAGTCGACCCCCTACGCCGCTCAGGTCGCCGCCGAGGACGCGGGCCGCAAGGCCCAGGAGCACGGCATGAAGACCCTCGAGGTCGAGGTGAAGGGTCCGGGTTCGGGCCGTGAGTCGGCGCTGCGCGCTCTGCAGTCGATCGGCTTCCAGATCACCTCGATCCGCGACGTCACGCCGATCCCGCACAACGGCGTCCGTCCGCCGAAGAAGCGTCGCGTCTAAGAAGCATCGCTACTCCGCACCCGCGGGGACCCGCCGTTCCGGGACAGGCGCCGCAGCCATCGCGGCGCCATCGGATGGGAACGGCCGGTCTCCGCGGACGTGTGTCCACCCCGATGGCATGAGGTAATACCGTGGCTCTTCAGAAGAACTGGCAGGAACTGATCAAGCCGAACAAGCTGGACATCCAGCCCGGTGACGACGCCGACCGCGTGGCGACCGTCGTGGCCGAGCCGCTGGAGCGTGGCTTCGGTCTGACGCTCGGCAACGCGCTGCGCCGCGTGCTGCTCTCCTCGCTGCAGGGTGCGGCCGTCACGGCGATCCACATCGACGGCGTGCTGCACGAGTTCTCCTCGATCCCCGGCGTGCGCGAGGACGTGACCGACATCGTCCTCAACATCAAGTCGATGGGTCTGCGCATGGGCGGTGACGGCCCGAAGCGCATGCGCCTGCGCGCCGAAGGCCCCGGCGAGGTGAAGGCCGGCATGATCGAGACCGGCGCGGACATCCAGGTGATGGACCCGGACCTCGTGATCTGCACGCTGGACAACGGCGCGCGCCTGAACATGGAACTGACGGTCGAGACCGGCAAGGGCTACGTCCCGGCCAGCCAGAACCGTCCGGAAGACGCCCCGATCGGTCTGATCCCGGTCGACGCGCTGTTCTCGCCGGTCCGCAAGATCTCCTACAAGGTCGACAACGCCCGCGTCGGGCAGGTCACCGACTATGACCGCCTGTCGATGGTCGTCGAGACCAACGGCGCCGTGAAGCCGGACGACGCGGTGGCGCTCGCCGCCCGCATCCTCCAGGACCAGCTGCAGCTGTTCATCAACTTCGAGGAGCCGACCCACGCGGTCGCCGAGGAGAAGCACGAGGAGGTTCCGTTCAACAAGAACCTGCTCCGCAAGGTGGACGAGCTGGAGCTGTCGGTCCGTTCGGCCAACTGCCTCAAGAACGACAACATCGTCTACATCGGCGATCTGGTGCAGAAGACCGAGGCGGAGATGCTCCGCACGCCGAACTTCGGCCGCAAGTCGCTGAACGAGATCAAGGAAGTGCTGGCCCAGATGGGTCTGCACCTCGGTATGGAAATCCCGAACTGGCCGCCCGAGAACATCGAAGAGCTGGCCAAGCGTCTGGAAGAGCCGTACTAAGTCTCGAACGTTTTACCCCCACCCTTGCCTCCCCGCCCAGCGGGGGCAAGGGTGGGGGAGTTCCCAGGGCCACCAACCGGCCCGCCCCGCGCCGTACCAGCCGAAAACTGGGCGGTCGGGTTCACCACCGGCTCCCCGAGGGGGGCCACGCCATGAAGGAGGACCGTCATGCGTCACGGCGTTTCCGGACGTAAGTTCAGCAAGACCACCAGCCACCGCAAGGCCATGTTCTCGAACATGGCGAATGCGCTGATCAAGCACGAGCAGATCAAGACGACCCTGCCGAAGGCCAAGGATCTGCGCCCGATCGTCGAGCGTCTGATCACGCTCGGAAAGAGGGGTGGCCTCGCCAACCGCCGTCTCGCCTTCGCGCAGCTGCGCGACGACGCGATGGTGACCAAGCTGTTCACCGTCCTGGCCGACCGCTACAAGGACCGCCAGGGTGGCTACAGCCGCGTCCTGAAGGCCGGCTTCCGCTACGGCGACGCCGCCGCCATGGGCGTGATCGAGCTGGTCGACCGCGACGTCGCCGCCAAGGGCCAGGACTCGGGCCCGGTGGAGATCAAGGAAGAGGTCGAGGCCGAGGGCTGAGCCCACGGTTGAGCGATCGTGAAATCTTGTCGCCGCCGTTGCCCACCGGGTTTCGGACGACGATATAGGTGACCGACCGGCCCTCCCTTCGGGTTCACCCCCGGAGGGAGGGTTTCCGGTTTTCGGGTTCCGTCACTTCGGGAGGGCGCCGCGCGCGCGGTATGCTGAAGCCTCTCTACAACCGGATACTCAAGCTCTCCGCCCGCAAGGACGCCGTCTGGTGGATGTCCGCCGTCTCCTTCGCGGAAAGCTCCTTCTTCCCTCTGCCGCCCGACATCATGCTGGTGCCGATGTGTCTGGCGGAGCCCAAGAAGCTCTGGCGCTACACCAACATCTGCGCACTGGCCTCGCTGATCGGCGGGCTGTTCGGCTATGCGGTCGGGTTCTACCTGTTCGAGAGTGTCGGACGGCTGATCATCGACTTCTACAACGCGCAGGACTCGTTCCAGCGCTTCCAGGACATGTTCGCCGAGTTCGGCCCCTGGTTCCTGATCCTCAAGGGCATCACGCCCATACCCTACAAATTGCTGACGATCACCGCGGGATTCGCACACCTCGACCTGACGGTGTTCATCCTGTGCTCGATCGTCGCACGATTCTCGCGATTCTACATGATCGCGATCCTGCTGCACTTCTATGGGCCGCAGGTGCGCGACATCATCGAGAAGCGGCTGATGCTGGTGACGACCGTTCTGCTGGTCATCATCATCGGCGGATTGCTCAGCTTCAAGTTCGTGTGAGCGGCGCGGGGCTTGCCCCGCGCGTCATCCGCATCCACCACGAATCAATCCGGCCAAATCAATCCGGCCGGCCAAATCAATCCGGCATGCCGTGGTCCTGGCGGTTGCGCTCCGACGGGGGCAGGGCGTTGCGCTCGCGGCGGTCGCGCATGACCATCACGCCGATGGCCAGCGCCATGCCGATGCCGGCCAGCAGGGGCAGGACGACCTCGCCGGCGCTGACGGTGGGCATGGCGAGCATGCGCACGACGAGCAGCAACAGGCCGCCGATCAGCAGCGCCACGAAGATGGTGGTCGAGGTCCGGCGGCGCGGAGACGGGCCGGGATTGTTGGGACTCATTTGAGGCATTCCCTTATCGCTTGCGTTCCCGGCATAGTGGGCGCCGAGCCCGCGGCATGGTCCATGCGGGGGACCATCCGCCAACGTCCGGGGTCACGCAAGAACAATGGGAGTCAAAGCCGAGATGTTCCGTCCAAAACTCATTCTGGGGCCGGTGCTGGCCCTCGCCCTGGTTGCGCTCGCCGCCTGCGCGGACGCGCCGGGGCGTTCGTCCGGCGCCGCCGTGGGCGGTGCTCCGGCGGCCTCCACCACGACCTCCACGGGAGCCCCGTCCACGCCGCGCCCGGCCCAGGGGCAGGCTCGCGGTGTCGAAGACCCGTCGCTGCGCCTGGATGGCGGTGTCGGCAGCGACGATTCCTGCCGCGCCCAGTGCGAGCGCAGCAACAACTCCTGCATGGACTCGGTGGCCGCGCGCACGCAGAGCGGGCTCGACCGCCCGGATCGCGGCGGCATATTCTCGCCGACCGACAATTGCCAGCATTCGCTGCGCATGTGCTACCAGCGCTGCGGCGCGCCCACCAACCAGTGACCGGTCCGGTGCGATCGGTGGATCAACGATGAGCAAGCGCGGCGACTCCGGCGCCACCGGTGGCCTGTTCGAGGCGGGCGCCCCGCGCCCGCTGGCCGACCGGCTGCGCCCGCGCAGCCTCGGCGAGGTCGTCGGGCAGGAGCATCTGCTGAAGCCCGACGGGCCGCTGGGCCGCATGGTCGCCGCGCGCCGGCTGGCCTCCATGATCCTGTGGGGGCCGCCCGGCTGCGGCAAGACGACCATCGCGCGCTTGCTGGCCCTGTCCACCGACCTGCATTTCGAGCCGCTGTCGGCGGTCTTCTCTGGCGTGGCCGACCTGCGCAAGGTCTTCGACGCCGCCCGGGCACGGCGCGCGGCCGGGCAGGGCACGCTGCTGTTCATCGACGAGATCCACCGCTTCAACCGCTCCCAGCAGGACGGCTTCCTGCCCTATGTGGAGGACGGCACCGTCACGCTGGTCGGCGCCACCACCGAGAATCCGTCCTTCGAGCTGAACGCGGCGCTTCTGTCCCGCGCCCAGGTCTTCGTGCTGAACCGGCTCGACGACGCGGCGCTGGAAAAGCTGCTGTCGCGGGCCGAGGCGGAGATGGGCCGTCCGCTGCCGCTGACGCCGGACGCCCGATCCGCGCTGAAGGCGATGGCCGACGGCGACGGGCGCTTTTGCCTGAACCTCTGCGAGGAGCTGTTCGCCCTGCCGGTTCCGGAAGACGGCGCGCTTCTCGACAACAACGCGCTCGCCACCGCCATCCAGCGCCGCGCCCCGCTCTACGACAAGGCGCAGGAGGGGCATTACAACCTCATCAGCGCGCTGCACAAGTCGCTGCGCGGCTCCGACACCGACGCGGCGCTCTACTGGTACGCCCGCATGCTGGAGGGCGGCGAGGACCCGCGCTACATCGCCCGCCGGCTGACGCGCTTCGCGGTGGAGGACATCGGCATGGCCGACCCCAACGCGCTGGCGCAGGCCACCGCAGCCTGGGAGGCCTACGAGCGGCTGGGCAGCCCGGAGGGCGAACTCGCCATCGCCCAGCTCGTCATCTATCTGGGGACAGCGCCCAAGTCGAACGCCGGCTACACCGCCTACAAGAGCGCGGTGCGCGCCGCCAAGGAAACCGGCAGCCTGATGCCGCCCAAGCACATCCTGAACGCCCCGACGAAGCTGATGAAGCAGATCGGCTACGGCAAGGACTACGAATACGACCACGACACGGCGGACGGTTTCTCCGGCCAGAACTACTTCCCGGAGGGCATGGCGCGGCGCGCCTTCTACCAGCCGGTGGAGCGCGGCTTCGAGCGCGAGATCAAGAAGCGCCAGGATTACTGGGCGCGCCTGCGCGAACGCAAAGCCGTGGACGGGGACGAGTAGGCGGGTTTCACGGTTTCGGATAGGCGGTTCCCAGAATCCAGGCCGGCGCCTCCGGCGGACCGGAAACCTCGAACACATAGGTCACGGTTTCGCTCGTGAAGGGCTGCGCGCGAACGCAGCGCCCCGCGCCGTCGGCTTCTTCGCACCGCATCGAGGGGACCTGAACGCTCAGCGTCTTGCCGTATTGGCTGCTGCCAAGTTCGTGGTCGCACAGCAATTGTCCCGGATTGCCGGTCAAGGCCTGCCATGCCGCATCCCAGGCCCGGCGGTCGGCGAACATCGGCATGCCGACGCTCTGCCCGGCCTTGGGCGGTGGCACCACGCCCAGAATGTGTCGCGCGAGACGCCCGCCCCCCGCCATGTTGCGTTCGGGATCGGCGGAAAGCCGGACGCTTTGGATTTCCAGGCAGGGAGCGCTCCGCGCCGGGGCGGTGGACAAGAGCAAACCGACGATGAGCAGTCCGGCGATCTTGAGGGTGGGCATGGCGATACTCCAGTGCAATGATCCTGCGCTGACAGTCGGACGTTCCGTTTTCAGCATCGTGAAATTGGATTGGGGCGATCAGGAATGACGACGGGCGGCGCGGTGCCGGAGCTGGGGCGCTTCATCGCCATCGACTGGTCGGGCGCCGCCGGCAGGCGCTACGCCGGGGTAGCGGTGGCGGAATGCGGCGCCGAGGGGCCGCCCCGGATCGTTGCGCCGATGGACCGCCTCTGGTCACGCTCCGCCGTGTTCGACTGGCTGCTGGATGGCCTGGCGCGCGGGCCGGCGCTGGTCGGCATCGACTGCGCCTTCTCGCTGCCCTTCGACGTCGCCGGGCGCTACTTCCCCGACCCCGAGGCGGCGACGGCCTTCGATTTGTGGGACCGGGTAGAGGCGGTGGCCGGGGCGGAACCGGATTTCATCGGGGGCGGCTTCGCGGCCCATCCCGACTATGGCGCGGATTTCTGGCGCGCCGGGATGCAGCCGGACTGGTACCGCGACCCGCACCGGCTGACCGAGCGGGTGTGCCGCGCCGACGGCTATGGCAGCCCGCAGAGCCCCTACAAGCTGATCGGCGCCAAGCAGGTGGGGAAGGGCGGGCTGGCCGGAATGCGCATGCTGCGCGCGCTGAAGCAAGCGGCGCCGGACCAAGTGGCCGTCTGGCCCTTCGACCCGCCGTTGCCGGGGCGCACCGTCTTCTGCGAGATCTACCCGCGTCTGTTCCTGATCCGCGCCGGCTTCGGTCTGCGCAAGATCCGCGACGGGGCGGCGGTGGATGCCGCGCTGGCCGCCCTCGGCGCGCCGCCCGCCGGCTTGTCCGGCGCGGTGACCGACCATGACGCGGACGCGCTGGTTTCCGCGGCGGGGCTGCGCTGGCTGGCCGGGCGGGAGACGGTGTGGAGCCCGCCGGCGATGGACGCGCGGACGCGGCGGCAGGAGGGCTGGATCTTCGGGGTCGGCGACCGGAATGCGGGGCTTCCTGCGCCCGGCGCGTGACAAGCCGCCGCAATTCTGGCTCTAATCCGCTCGGGATGCCCGTCGTCCCATCCGCTCCGGAGGTTCCGTGATCGCATCACCGTCCACGCTCGCCGCGGTCGCCGTCGGTGGTGCCGTCGGGTCCATGGCGCGCTATCTTCTGATGACGGCGGTCGGCCATTGGCTGGGCACGCAGTTTCCCTACGGGACGCTGATCGTGAACGCCGTCGGCTGCTTCACCATGGGCGCGCTGGCGGAGCTGGCCGCGCTGGTGTGGTCGCCGTCGCCGGAGCTGCGGGCGCTGCTGATGGTCGGGGTGCTGGGGGGATTCACGACCTTCTCCTCCTTCACGCTCGACGTCGGGCTGCTGGTGGAGCGGAACGCCCTACCGGCGGCGGCGGGTTACATCCTGGCCTCGATGGTGCTGACCATCGCGGGTTTCTTTGCCGGCCTCGCGGTCGTGCGTTCTCTTGTTTCGGTGCCCGTTTGATGAGTGAGAACAAAACCCCCAGCGTGGAAACCCGGACCGTGACGTCCGACGAGGCCGACGTTCGCCTCGACCGCTGGTTCAAGCGCCATTTCCCCGACGTGGGGCACGGCTATCTGCAGAAGCTGCTGCGCACCGGCCAGATCCGCGTGGACGGCAAGCGGGCGGAGACCTCGACCCGGCTCGCCGCCGGCCAGTCCATCCGCATCCCGCCGCTGGCCGACTGGGCCAAGCCGGAGGCCGCCGCCGCGGCCCCCGCGCCGAAGAAGCCGGCCATGTCGGACAAGGACATCGCGGCGCTTCAGGCGCTGGTTCTCTTCAAGGACGGCGATGTCATCGCGCTGAACAAGCCGGCCGGGCTGGCCGTTCAGGGCGGCACCAACACCACCAAGCATCTCGACGCCATGCTGGACGCCCTGCGCTTCGACGCGAAGGAGCGGCCGAAGCTGGTGCACCGGCTGGACAAGGACACCTCGGGCGTCCTGCTGCTGGCGCGCAACACCTTCGCAGCGTCCAAGCTGACGGAGCAGTTCCGCGGCCGCGACGTGCGCAAGATCTACTGGGCCGCCACGGTCGGCGTGCCGAAGCCCTACCAGGGCAAGATCGACCTCGCGCTGGCCAAGGAAGGCGGGCCGCAGGGCGAGCGGGTAGCCGGCGACGAGGACGACGGCAAGCGCGCCGTCACTTACTACTCGGTGCTGGAGAATCTGGGCAAGCAGGCGGCCTTCGTCGCCATGTGGCCGCGCACCGGCCGCACCCACCAGCTCCGCGTCCACATGAACGCCATCGGTACGCCGATCCTTGGCGACGGCAAGTATGCCGGGCAGGGGGCCTATCTGCCGGGCGCCGAGGTCCAGAAGAAGCTGCACCTGCACGCCCGCCGCCTGATCCTGCCGCACCCGCGCGGCGGCAACCGGATGATCGACGTGACGGCGCCGCTGCCCGACCACATGCTGACGACCTGGAAGTATCTGGGCTTCAGCGCCAGCCTGAAGGGCGATCCGTTCGAGGGGGTCGAGTAGGGGCGGGGGTTTACCCCGCTTCGCGCCCCTCCAGAAACGCCGTAAGCTGCTCCGCCGCCTGCCCGACATGCTCGGTGACCAGCCGGCAGGCCGCATCCGCGTCCCCCGCCCGGCACGCCGCCAGCAGCGCGCGGTGCTCATCCTGCGACCGCGGCCGATAGCCCAGCGCCGCGAACTGGAAGCGCAGGTAGCGGTCGGCGGCCAGCAGATGCTGCTCCGTCAGCGCCAGCAGCCGGGGGCGTCCGGCCCGCGCGTAAAGCGTCATGTGGAAGCGCCGGTTCAGCTCGCCCATGCGGCCGGGATCGGCCTCCCCGTCCATCTCCGCGATCAACTCTTCCGCCTGATCAAGGTCCGCCGCCGTCAGGCCGGGCAGCGACAGGCGCAGCGCCATCGGCTCCAGAGCCATGCGGATCGCCCCGATGTCGGCGCCGTCCGCCGCCGAGATTTCCGCGACGACCGCCCCGCGGTGCGGGTGGAACTCGGCCAGCGCCCGCGCCTCCAGTTGACGCAGCGCCTCGCGCACCGGCATGCGGCTGACCCCGAAGGTTTCCGCCAGCTCCTCCTGTCGCAGTGGCGTGCCCGGCGCGATGACCCCGGTCAGGATCGCCTCGCGCAGCGTCGCCTCCACAAACTCCGTGGTGGTGCGGTGGCGCGGCTGCGCGCGTGCCACGAGGCGCGACAGCCCGTCGTTGACCGCCATGCGTGATCTCCCCTTGCCAGGATATTGGATCCAATCTATCACCGTTCCTATCGTTCTGCATCCCCGATGGAGGGTTTCGCGCCATGTCCTCTTCCGACACCGTCCCGGCGACGGGCCTTTCGACGGGGCTTTCCCTGCGCGCTCTCGGAGCCGGCCTGCTGGCGGCCCTGGTCGGCTACGCCAGTTCGGTGGCGGTCGTCATCCATGGCCTGACCGCGGTGGGTGCCGGCACGGAGCAGGTGGTGTCGGGCCTCGTCCTGGTCGGATTCGCCATGGGGCTGACGGCGATGGGTCTCAGCCTGCACCGGCGCAAGCCGATCAGCATCGCCTGGACGACGCCGGGCATGGCGCTGCTGGCCGCCACCGGCGCGGTGGAGGGTGGGTTCCCCGCCGCGGTGGGGGCTTTCGTGGTGACCGGCGTGCTGATCGTCCTGGCCGGGCTGTGGTCGCCGCTCGGCCGCTGGATCGCGGCGATTCCGAAGCCACTGGCCAACGGCATGCTGGCGGGCATCCTGCTGAAGCTGTGCTTGGCCCCCTTCCTGGCGGTGTCGCAGGCGCCGGGGATGGCGCTGCTGGTGCTGGCGACCTGGGCGGTGGTGGGGCGGGTGGCGCGTCTCTACGCCGTGCCCGCCGCGGTGGCGGTGGCGCTGGGGGCGATGGCGCTGGACTCCTCCGGCGGTTTGGCCGGCGGGGCGGCGCTGTTCGGCGCGCTGTGGCCGAGCGTGACCTTCGTCCAGCCGGTGTTCACCTGGGAGGCAATGGTCGGCATCGCCCTGCCGCTGTTCGTCGTCACCATGGCGTCGCAGAACATCCCCGGCCTTGCCGTTCTGGCGACCTACAACTACGCGCCGCCGACCCGTCCGATCTTCCTGGCGACGGGGGCGGCTTCCGCCCTGACGGCGCTGGGCGGTGCTCCGACCGTCAACCTCGCGGCGATCACCGCGGCGCTCTGCGCCAGCCCGGACGCCGACCCCAATCCGGCGCGGCGCTGGCAGGCCGCCTTCGTCGGCGGCATCGGCTACATCCTGTTCGCAGGGCTGGCCGGGGTCACGGCGGTGATGGTCACCCGCTCCCCGCCGATCCTGATCGAGGCGGTGGCCGGGCTGGCACTGGTCGGCGCCTTCGGCTCCGCCCTGATGGGCGCCGTGCAGGTGGAGGCGAACCGCACCGCCGCGCTGGTCACCATGCTGGTCACCGCCTCCGGCCTGTCCTTCGCCGGGGTGGGCTCGGCCTTCTGGGGCCTGCTGCTGGGCGGGGCGGTCCACCTGCTCCATTGGCGCTCCCCGGTGTCGCAGCCGGCAAAGTGAGTTGCGCTTTCCCAATGCGAGCCGCATAAGTCCGGTACGACCCGCGTCCCGGAGGCGATGCCCGTGAGCAGCTCAGAGAATGCCCGTCCCCTGCGGCTGGCCCTGTTCGATTGCGACGGCACGCTGGTGGACAGCCAGTTCGCCATCATCGACGCCATGACCACCGCTTGGGCCGCCCACGGGCTGGGCGAGCCGGACCCGCTGGAGGTGCGCCGCATGGTCGGGCTGCCGCTGGTGCAGGCGGTGTCGCAACTGCTGCCGAACCTCGATACCGAGCGCCATGTGGCCGTCGCGGAAAGCTACAAGGACGCCTTCGCGGCGCTGCGCCACCGCGGCG
Source organism: Azospirillum sp. UFLA03-27 (assembly GCF_059803775.1). Taxonomy (NCBI): domain Bacteria; kingdom Pseudomonadati; phylum Pseudomonadota; class Alphaproteobacteria; order Rhodospirillales; family Azospirillaceae; genus Azospirillum; species Azospirillum sp. UFLA03-27. The sequence continues at coordinate 26,389 of NZ_JAUQTX010000038.1, forward strand.
ACCTGCAAGAGCCGCTGTTCCCCGGCCTGCGCGACACGCTGGACGCGCTGGAGGCTGAGGGCGTGCTGCTCGGCGTGGCGACCGGCAAGTCGCGCCGTGGACTGGACGCCGTGCTGGCCCACCACGGGCTGGCGCACCGTTTCGTCACGCTCCAGACCAGCGACATCGGTCCCGGCAAGCCGCACCCCGACATGGTCTACCGCGCCCTGGCCGAAACCGGGGTGGAGGCGGCGCGGACGGTTGTGATCGGCGACACCACCTACGACATTCAGATGGCCCGCAACGCGCGGGTCGCGTCGGTCGGCGTCTCCTGGGGCTATCACGCGGTGGCCGAGCTGGAGGGCGCCGGGGCCGACCGCATCGTTCACCGCGGGCGCGCGGTGGCCGGCGCCGTGCTGGACCTGTTGCACCGTTAAGAGAGACTTCGAAGGACCCTGATGAAGCGCTTCTACAAGACCGCCTCCGTCGACGAGGCCGCCGGCGGCGGCTTCGAGGTGCGCCTGGACAACCGCCCGATCCGCAGCCCGGCCAAGGCGCCGCTGGTCTTCGCGAGCTGGCCGCTGGCCCAGGCCGTCGCCGCCGAATGGGACGCGCAGCCCGAGGACATTGCCCCGGACAGCATGCCGCTGATGCAACTCGCCAGCACGGCGGTGGACCTGATCGGCAAGGCGCGCGCCGCCATCGTCGACGGCGTGGCCGCCTATGCGGAGACGGACCTCCTCTGCTACCGCGCGGAGCATCCCCGGAACCTGGTGGAGCGGCAGGCGCAGCGCTGGCAGCCGCTGCTCGACTGGGCGACGCTGCGCTACGACGCGCCGCTGCACGTCAACGCTGGGCTGATGCCCAAGCCGCAGCCGCCCGAGGCGCTGCGCGCCCTGCGCAACGCGGTGGAGGCCTACGACGACTGGACGCTGTCGGCGCTCCAGACCGCGACCGGCTCCTGCGGCTCTTTGATCGTCGCCTTGGCGCTGGTCGAGGGGCGCATCGACGCCGAGGAGGCGTTCGAGGTATCGCAGCTCGACGAGACCTTCCAGATCGAAGCCTGGGGCGAGGATCCGGAGGCGACCAAACGCCGCGCCGCCCTGCGCGTTGACATCGCCGCCTGCCGCCGTTTCGTCGATCTGCTGCGGGCCTGATCATCCTTCGGGTGGGGACGGAATAAAGCGCCGCGACGGGCGTCCTGTCAGTGAGGGCCGGGTCCGATTGCCCGCCCCATACGACAGGGAGGTTCCGTCCATGCACCGCTTCACCCGTTTCACCGCTGCCGCGGCGATCACGCTGGCGCTCGGCCTCGCGGCACCGTCCGCCTTCGCGCAGGGCGCCATGCCTGCCAAGACCGGCCAGTCGTCCGGCGGCCCCGTGCTGACCGACAGCAAGGGCATGACGCTGTACGTCTTCGACCGCGATTCAGGGGGTAAGTCCGCCTGCAACGGTCAGTGCGCCACCAACTGGCCGCCGCTGATGGCCCCGGCGGGTGCCAAGCCGATGGGCGACTATTCCGTCGTCACCCGCGACGATGGCTCCATGCAGTGGGCCTACAAGGGCAAGCCGCTCTATGGCTGGGCGAAGGACGGCAAGCCGGGCGACACCACCGGCGACGGCGTCAACAACGTCTGGCACGTCGCGCGTCCGTAAGCACGACTCCGAACAGGGAAAAGCCCCCGCGACGCTTGGCCGCGGGGGCTTTTCATGACCGAACCGGCAGTTATTGGCCGGTGCCCGACGGGGCGGCCGGCGGCGTGCCGGTGGCTCCGCCCGGGGCGGTCATGGTGCCGGAGGTGCCAGTGGAGGAGCGGCTCGCCGCGCCGTTCACCGTGTCGCCGGCCTTGTCCTTGTTGCGGTTCAGCGAGGTGGTGGTGTCGGAGTATTCGAACTCCGGCATCTCCTTCACCTGGTCGCGGGTCATGCCCGAGAGCTGGACGCGCTCCTGCTGGGCATCCCAGTTGGCGTTGCCGATGTCCACGGCGATCTGCTTTTCGCCGATGCCGAGGAAGCCGCCCGAGGAGATCACGAGCTGACGGGCTTGGCCGTTGCTGTCGAGGATGATGTCCTCGACCTCGCCGACCTTCTCGTTGTCGGTGCCGTAGACGTTCTTGCCCATCATGCTCTCGGCGCTGGCAAGCGTGCCGCCGGTCAGGCCGGAAGCGCTGCCGGTGGTGGCGCTGCCGCTCTTGTTCATCTCGGTCGCGGTCGGGGCGCCGGTGGTGGGGCTGCCGGTGGTCGGTGACGTGGTCTGCGCCATCGCCGTGCCGGTCATCAGCGCCAGGACGGACGCAGCCGCGATGATTTCCCTACGCATAACTCACTCCTCTCCGTGTTTCGGCGTTTCTGTCGAGTGCCTTGGTTTGTCTCGGTAAGGCAGTTCGACAACAGGGCCTCGGCGGGAATGGTCACGCGGAAAATCGAAAAAATCTTTCGGCTAGTCCGTGCAAGTTTCGGGAATAAAAGTCGCGAAGAACTCAAAAGCTTGCCCAGACTGGCTTTGCCGGAGTGACTGTGGCCTCTCCGGCTGTCAAGATCAATCCGTCTTGCCCCGCACGGGTGATGTCTTCCAGTCGCAACAAGGCAAGCGCCGTGGAGCCATGGCCGCTGCGGATCTCGCCGACCTCCTTGCCCTCCAGCGTCACCGGCGTGCCGGGGGCGGGCAGGGGGCCCTCCAGCGTCACCGGGAACAGCTTCTTCTTGATCAGGGCGCGGTACTTGGTGCGGGCGGTCAATTCCTGCCCCATGTAGCAGCCCTTGTCCCAGGAGATGGCGTTGAGGTCGTCCAGATCGTTCTCCAGCGGCAGCGCCTTGTCCGGAGTGAGGTCGCGGCTGCCCTCCGGAACGCCGAGCGACAGGCGCAGCCGGTCGTAGTCCTCCGCGCTGCGCGGAACGAAGCCCGCCGCCTCCAGCGCCGCCGCGGCGCCCTCGCGCGGCAGGAAGGCGCGGGCGCCCAGCGCCGGCAGGCGCGGGTCGGTGAAGGCGACGCCGCCCGCGAAGGGGATCGCGGCCCCGACCTCCTCCGGCAAACCCAGCCGCGCAAGCGCGTCGCCGCCGAACAGGACGACGGCCAGCATGGCGCCGGCGCGGTCCTCCAGGGTGATCTTGGAGCGCAGCTTGTACATCTTCAGGCGGCGCAGGAATTCCTCGCGCCGCTCCGTCTCGGGGTCGAGCAGAAGGGCGCCGTCCGATTCGGCGATGCGGAAGTCGTGCAGGAACTTGCCCTGCGGGGTCAGGAACAGGGCGTAGACGGCGCGGTCCGCTGCGACGCGGCGCACGTCGTTGGATACCAGCCCTTGCAGGAAGGCCGCCCGGTCCTCGCCCGCGACCGCGATGACGCCCCGGTCCTCCAGGATCGCGTAGCCCGCCTGTTCCGCCGTCATGCCCTTGCTCCGATTGTCCCGTTCAAGTCCCCGATAGTTGGGCGAAGGGGGCAGGGGAGGCAAGGGTGGCGAGGGGTATGCCCTTGCATGGCGCGTCCGCCTTTTCCGCGGACGCGCCACGGTGCAAGCCGTGGTCGATGGACCGTCAGACGGGCTGTCAGGCCGCCGGAGGATCGATCCGCAGGACCTGCACCGACTTGGTGCGGCCGTCGAGCGTGCCGTAGGCGATGGATTGCCCCTCGGACAGGCCGAGCAGGGCGGCGCCCACCGGGGTCAGGATCGAGATGCCGTCCTGGCGCCGGGTCGCTTCGTCCGGTGTGATGAGTGTGGCGGTGTGCCGCGTGCCCCGGTCGTCCGCGAATGTGACCCGGCTGCCGAGCCGGACGAAGGGCGTGCCGCCGCTATCGGGGAAATCCGCGACATTGGCGCGGTCGACCTCGCGCTGGAGGAAGTCGATGACGCCGGCGGGTCGGCTGAGATGGGCGAGAAGGACGTCGAGGCGCCCGAGATCCTGAGGGGTGATTCGGATCGGTGGCGGATCGCCGAGCATCGACTTGCGGTTCATTCCAAAAGCTCCATAAGCAAAGGCCGCCGGAAGTGGCGGCCCTTTCCATAGCTGATGACGACGGCGGCCTCTTGTCAACCGTGCGGCGGCGTGGCATCTGTCCGTGTGCGAAGCAACTGCTGAATTGTTGGGTCATCTGCCGCTTTGTTGGGCTGCGACAGGCGCCCGAAACGGGGCGAATGACCGCAGGCTGGGCAATCGCTTCCCCTGTTGACGGCGAACAGCCTTGACGGGCAAGACTCTCCGAAAGTGGCATGGCTTTGGCAATGCCCCGCCGACTTCACTCCTACCCGGTCCGCCTCCTTGGATTCCCCATCCGTGTCATCCCCTCCGCACCGGCTCGAACTGCGCGGCATCACCAAGCGCTTTCCGGGCTGCCTGGCGAACGATCAGGTCGATCTCGTCCTCCGGCCGGGGGAGATCCACGCGCTGCTGGGCGAGAACGGCGCCGGCAAGTCGACGCTGGTGAAGATCATCTACGGCGTGCTCCACGCCGACGCCGGCCAGATCCTGTGGAACGGGCATGACACCCACATCCCCGATCCGGCGGGCGCGCGCCGGCTGGGCATCGGGATGGTGTTCCAGCATTTCTCCCTGTTCGACACGCTGACGGTCGCCGAAAACATCTCGCTCGGCCTCGACCAGCCCGGTCCGATGGACGCGCTGTCGGCGCGCATCGCCGAGGTATCGGAGCGTTACGGCCTGTCGCTGGACCCGCGCCGCCACGTCCACAACCTGTCGGTCGGCGAGCGGCAGCGGGTGGAGATCGTGCGCTGCCTGCTCCAGGACCCCAAGCTGCTGATCATGGACGAGCCGACCTCGGTCCTGACGCCGCAGGAGGCGACCCGCCTGTTCGAGACTTTGCGCCGTTTGGCGGCGGAGGGCTGCACGATCCTCTACATCAGCCACAAGCTGGAGGAGATCCGCGCGCTCTGCGACACCGCCACGGTGCTGCGCGGCGGGCGCGTGGTCGGAAGCTGCGACCCACGCCGGGAGACGGCGCGCAGCCTCGCCGAGATGATGATCGGCACCGAGCTGTCGACTCCGGAGCGGTTGCCACAGGGGGAGGCCGGGGCACCGAAGCTCCAGGTGCGGCATCTTTCCACCACCTCCGACAACCCCTTCGCCACCAACCTGAAGGACGTGTCGTTCGAGGTGCGGGCCGGCGAGATCCTGGGCATCGCCGGTGTCGCCGGCAACGGGCAGGCGGAGCTGATGGCCGCGCTGAGCGGCGAGGCGCTGGTGCCCGACCCGGCATCGGTCGCCATCGAGGGGCGGCCCGCCGGGCATCTCGGCCCGCGCGAGCGGCGCCTGCTCGGCCTTGCCTTCGTGCCGGAGGAACGGCTGGGCCGTGGCGCCGTGCCGGAGCTGAGCCTGTCGGAGAACGCGCTGCTCTCCGGCTACGCCCGCGAGCCGCTGGTGCGCAGCGGGCTGGTGCATTTCGGGCGTGCCCGCTCCTACGCCGAGCGGATCATCGGCGCCTTCAACGTGGTCACCCACGGCCACCGGGCGGAAGCGCGGTCGCTGTCGGGCGGCAATCTCCAGAAATTCATCATCGGCCGCGAGATCCTGCAGAAGCCGCGCTTGCTGGTGGTCGGCCAGCCGACCTGGGGCGTGGACGCAGGCGCGGCGGCGGCGATCCACCGGGCGCTGATCGACCTCGCGCGGGCGGGTGCGGCCGTCCTGGTGATCAGCCAGGACCTGGACGAGCTGTTCGTGCTGAGCGACCGCATCGCCGTGCTGTTCCACGGCCATTTGTCCGAAAGTCGCCCCACCCACCACACCAGTGTGGAGGAGATCGGCCTGCTGATGGGCGGCCTCTTCAACCACCCGCCCGACGAGGATGAGGAGTGATGGGACCGACGCTTTATCCCCTCTCCCCTCTGGGGAGAGGGAAGGGTGAGGGGGATGCCCTTTTGCCGAACGCCGCGCCCTGCGCAACCCCCTCACCCCAACCCTCTCCCCGCTCCCGGCGGACCTTTGGTCCGCCTGCCGCGCCAGCGCAAACTCTGTTTGCGCGTGAGCGGAGGGGAGAGGGGGCAATCCTCGGCAAGGTGCGGGCATGACCCTCCTCCGTCTCGAACCCCGCGGCGAGGCGTCGCGCGCGATGGTCTACGCCACGCCGCTGCTGGCGGTCGCGCTCACGCTCGTCAGCGGCTTCCTGCTGTTCTGGGCGATGGGCTTCGACCCGGTGAAGGCGCTGCACGCCTTCTTCATCGCGCCGCTGATGTCGCTGCGCGGCCTCGGTGAGCTGGCGGTGAAGGCGACCCCCTTGGTGCTCTGCGCCATCGGCCTCGCCATCGGCTTCCGCGCCAACGTCTGGAACATCGGGGCCGAAGGGCAGCTCACGCTCGGCGCCATCACTGGGGGCGGTCTGGCGCTGGCCTTCTACGGCGAGGGCGGCTGGTGGCTGCTGCCGCTGATGATCGTCGCGGGCATGGCCGGCGGCGCCTTGTGGGCGGCGATCCCCGCCTTCCTGCGGGTGCGCTTCAATGCCAGCGAGATCCTGACCAGCCTGATGTTGAACTATGTGGCGCTGCATCTGCTGAACTACCTGATGCACGGCCCCTACCGCGACCCGGACGGCTTCGCCTTTCCGGAATCCCGCCTGTTCGAGGCCGACGCGGTGCTGCCGCTGCTGGTCGCCGGGACGCGCGTGCATCTGGGGTCGCTGTTCGCCCTGCTGGCGGTGGCGGCGGGCTGGTTCCTGATGGCGCGCACCTTCATCGGCTTCCAGATCAAGGTCATCGGCCTGACCCCGACGGCCGCGGGCTACGCCGGCTTCAACCAGAAGAAGATCATCTGGCTGACGCTGCTGCTGTCCGGCGCGCTGGCCGGTCTGGCCGGTCTGGGCGAGGTCGCCGGGCCGATCGGCCAGATGAATCCGACCATCTCCCCCGGCTACGGCTACACCGCCATCATCGTCGCCTTCCTGGGGCGGCTGCACCCGGTGGGCATCCTGCTGGCCGGCTTCCTGATGGCCCTGTCCTTCATCGGCGGTGAGGCGGCGCAGATCGCGCTCGGACTGCCCAAGGCCATCACCGGCGTGTTCCAGGGCATGCTGCTGTTCTTCCTGCTGGCGACCGACGTGCTGATCCGCTACCGCGTGCGCTTCGGCGCGAAACGGGCCACAGGGACTGTGGTGGGGAGGGCCGCGGCATGAGCGCCGAACTGGCCCTTCTCGGCCCGATCCTCGCGGCCATGCTGGCCGCCGCCACGCCGCTGCTGTTCGCCGCGCTGGGCGAGCTGGTGGTGGAGAAGTCCGGCGTCCTGAACCTCGGCGTCGAGGGCATGATGCTGGTAGGCGCCGTCTGCGGCTTCGCCGTGGCGGTCCAGACCGGCAGCTCCACGCTGGGCTTCATCGCCGGTGCGGCGGCGGGGGCGGGGATGGCGGCGCTGTTCGGCGTGCTGACCCTGCTTCTGCTCGCCAACCAGGTGGCGACCGGCCTCGCGCTGACGCTGTTCGGCGTCGGCCTGTCGGCGCTGATCGGGCAGGGCTTCGTCGGCATCCCCATCGCCGACGTGCCGGAACTCTACATCCCCGGCCTGACCGACCTGCCGGTGATCGGCAAGGCGCTGTTCGGGCAGGACGCGCTGGTCTATCTGGCGCTGGCGGCGGTGCCGGCGGTGCACTGGTTCCTCTACGCGACGCGCAAGGGGCTGATCCTGCGCGCGGTCGGCGAGAACCACGCGGCGGCCCACGCGCTCGGCTACAAGGTCATCCGCATCCGCTTCCTCGCCGTGCTGTTCGGCGGCGCGATGAGCGGCATGGCCGGGGCCTTTCTGTCGCTCGACTACACCCCGATGTGGGCGGAGGGAATCTCCTCAGGGCGCGGCTGGATCGCGCTGGCGCTGGTGGTCTTCGCCACCTGGAAGCCGGGCCGTGTGCTGCTTGGCGCCTGGCTGTTCGGCGGGGTGACCATTGCGCAGCTCCACGTCCAGGGGCTGGGAATTGACATTCCGTCACAACTCTTGTCGATGCTGCCTTATCTGGCTACCGTCATCGTCCTGGTGGTGATTTCACGCGATGTCGCCCGAATCCGGCTGAACGCGCCGGCCAGCCTCGGGAAGGTTTTCCATCCCGATGCCTGATGGGCCGACGCCTGACGGGCTCCGGGATGTTTGCAAGTCTTACGTTCGTGCGCAATCAATTGGATCAGGGAGCAAACACGTGAACAGAAGGACCATGGGCAAGGCCCTGATGGGTCTGGCCACCGGCGCCGCCATGCTGGCGCTGGGCGTCGGCGCGGCCGACGCGCAGGAGAAGATGAAGGTCGGCTTCGTCTATGTCGGTCCGATCAGCGACCACGGCTACAGCTACCAGCACGACCAGGGCCGTCTGGCCGTGGAGAAGGAGCTGGGCGACAAGGTCACCACCACCTTCGTCGAGAACGTGCCCGAGGGCGCCGACGCCGAGCGCGTGATCGAGCAGCTCGCCTCCTCCGGCCACAAGCTGATCTTCACGACCTCCTTCGGCTTCATGAACCCGACGCTGAAGGTCGCGCAGCGCCATCCCGACGTGAAGTTCGAGCACGCCACCGGCTACAAGCGCTCAGCCAACGTCGCCACCTATTCCGCGCGCTTCTACGAGGCCCGCACGGTCATCGGCCAGATCGCCGGCAAGATGACCAAGTCGAACATCATCGGCTACATCGGCTCCTTCCCGATCCCCGAGGTGGTCAGCGGCATCAACGCCTTCACCATCGCCATGCGCGAGGTGAACCCGAAGGCCGAGGTCCGCGTCGTCTGGGTGAACAGCTGGTACGACCCCGGCAAGGAAGCCGAGGCCGCCAAGGCCCTGATCGACCAGGGCGCCGACGTGATCTCGCTGCACACTGACAGCCCGGCGGCCATTCAGGTCGCGCAGGAGCGTGGCCTGTGGGTGTTCGGCCAGTCGTCGGACATGACCCGCTTCGGCCCGAAGGCGCACCTGACCGCCATCGTCGACGACTGGCGTGAGTATTATGTGAACCGCGTCAAGGCGGCTCTGGACGGTTCCTGGAAGTCGCAGGACACCTGGGGCGGCTTCAAGGACCACATGCTGTTCCTGGCCCCCTACAACCCGGCGCTCCCGGCGGATGTCGTCGCGGCGGCCGAGAAGACCCGCACCGACATCATGGAAGGCAAGCGCCACTCCTTCCAAGGCCCGGTGAAGGACCAGTCCGGCAAGGTCGTGATCGCCGAGGGCAAGCAGGCCACCGACGAGCAGATCCTGAAGATGGACTGGTACGTCGAGGGTGTGCAGGGCAAGGTTCCGAAGTAAGCGGAACCGGTCGCCAAGAAAGAAAAGGGGAGGCTTCGGCCTCCCTTTTTTGTTGCCCGCTTTTTATGGGCCGCCGCTCAGCCCGGCTGGCGGCCCAGCGCCGCCCAACCGGCGGGGGCGAGGCGCATCACCTCCGGTCCACTGCCGGCGGGGTTGGGCTCCATCGTCACAAGCTCCCGGTTCTCGAACCAGACCCAGCGGGGAACCTCCGCCGCGGTGGGGACCCAGCCCCCGGCCATCCGCTCCAGCACCTGTCTCTTATACACATCTCCGAGCCCACGAGACTATAAC
>NZ_JAUQTX010000390.1:0-3868 GCF_059803775.1 Azospirillum sp. UFLA03-27
GCGTATAATCGTCGGCAGCGTCAGATGTGTATAAGAGACAGCAGCACGATGGCTTCGCCGATGTTGTTCATGATGCCGAACAGCCGCTCGTCGCGCACGATCAGCGCCTCGGCGGCCTGCCGGAAATAGTCCATGGCGCGGGCCATGGCGCCGAACTCGTCCTTGCGGTCGCGGCCGGGGATGTCGATGCCGGTCTGTCCTTCGGTCAGCCGCTCCATCCGCTCCGACAGCGCCTCGATGGGACCCAGCACATGCTGCGACAGGAACACCGACAGCGGCCAGCTCAGCACCAGCAGAACGGCGATGAACAGGACGAAGGCCAAGGCCTCCATGGCGAATTCGCGGTCGAGGTCGTCGGTCCCGCTGGCCGCCGCGATGGCCCAGCCCCAGGGCTCGAAGGTCAGGCTGGCCCGGACCGAATGCCCCTCGCCCATCCAGCCATCGGGCACGCGCCCGTCGGTGAACACGCTGACATGGAAGGGATCGCGCCCCAGCGCCCGCAGAGCCAGCCGCGCCTGCCCCTGGCCTTCGTCCCGCGGCAGGGCGCCCGCCTCGATGGCCGCGTTGATCTCGCCAAGCATGGCGTGGGCCGACCCGACCAACGCGTGGGTCAGCCGTCCCCGCTCCGTGATCAGACCGCTGCGCAGCAGGTAAAGCGCAGGGATTGCCGCCATGAGGCAGCCGATCAGGCCGATCCAGGTCAGCCAACGGATCTTGCGGCGCAGCGTCATCACGGTTCCGGCGGCAATCGTCGCACCCGGCCTGTGCTTCCGGCCGGTTGTCATTCTGCGCGAAAGCGTCGCTTTTTTATTTCAAACACGCAACGGCCAAGTTGCCCGCCCCGTCCCCCCTGCGTCTTTTTCAATCCGGCTGCGACATTTTGCCCATCCGGCGCGGCGCGGCTTCGCAAAACCCTCCCGAGAGGCCGCGCAATGCCACGCCGCGCCAACGGTCCACAGGCTCAGGCGGTGGGATAAAGGCGCCGGAACCCGTCGGTCACCTTCGACACCACCGCCGGGTCGCGGTCCCGCCAATAGCGGGGGTCGCGCATCAGCGCCTGCAGTTCCGCCTCCCCTCCGGCGGACGGCGCGCCGGCCGGCATCGACAGGGCGGCTGGCTCGCCACCGGTCATCATCCGGTGAAGCGCCATCACCCCTTCATAGGTGGTCGACAGCCCCTCCACCGCCGCCGGCGGCAGGTTCTTCACCGCCCAGGCGTGGAGTTGCCGCGACACCTCCCGCCAGCGCTCGGCCCCGCCGAACTGGGCGGACAACCGTTCGACCTCGCGTTCCGCCTGGAACTCGGCGGCCAGTTCCTGGATCAGCGGGACCAGCCGCTCGGCGGCGAGGTCGTAGACGAGCTGCGCCTGTTCCGGCGTGAAGCCGGCGCCGTGCAGGCGGCCGTTGATCGCCGGATCCGGCTCGAACAGCCCGTGGTCGCAGGCGATGCAATAGCCCTCCGGCCCATCGGGCACACCCGGCGCCACCAGCAGGCCGGGCCGCTCGCCATCACCAGAGGCGGGGGCGGGAGCGGACAGCTTGCGCTCCAGCTCCAGATAGGATTTCAGCAGCGCCTCCACGCGCACCGCACCGGTTTCCGGGTCGCGGAACTTCTCGGGCACCGCGGGCGGGGCGCCGGGAACGGTCGACGTCAGCAGGTTCTCGGCCATGGATAGCTCCTATACGATGAAAGAATCAGGCACCCTGCCCACGGGCGGTCAGGGCGAGAATGAGGGCGACCAGACGGCGTTGGCCTTCCAGGTCGCGCAGCGCGGCGTCGGAGGCGTCGGGACCGAGCGTGCGTTCGAGCGTCATCGCCGTCAGCGTGGCCAGCACCCGCGCCCCGTCCGGCCCGGCGAAGCAGCGGGCGAAGCTGGGCGCCGGATCACCGGCCGGAACGGCCTCGGCGAACGAGGCTCCATCCAGCCAAGCCCAGCCGCCATTGTTCCACTCCGCCGGATCAGCCATGTGGCGCCTCCGCCCGCACCAGCTTGGCGGGCACGCCGAAGGCCTCGCCCAGCCAGCGCGCGGTCGCCGCGACGTCCACCGCGGACAGCGCCTCCGGGCCGAGCTGGCGGGCGGTGTCCAGCCAACGCAGCGTCGCCTGGACGTCGCGCTGCGCCTGCGCCTGGGCCAGCGGGGAGCGGTGTTGCAGCGCCACCGTGCGCCCATCCACCGCGATGTCCGGGATCTCGCCGCGGCGGCGCAGGATGCCGACGGCGCGCAGCACCAGCGGGGTCAACAGCTCCGCCTGGAGCCGCCCATAGGTCGCGCCAAGCAGCCGGGCCATCTCGGCGGAGCGTTCGACCACTTCGGTCGCGGTCATGCGCGGCTGGTCCAACGGCCCCAGCCGGTCGGCCAGCAGCGCGTGGCGGATGCGCGCCCGCAGGTCGTCGAGCACGAGCTGCGACACGTCGAACCGGCCGGGGTTGGCGAGCGGCGTCAGCCCGGCCGACCCCACCGCCTTGGGGATGATCGTCCCCGGCACCAGCCGGATGGTGGCGGGGTTCAGCACCCCGTCGTCGTCGGCCTGCCAGATGCCGGTGACGGCGACGGAGGCGTTCTTCAGCACCAGCTCCACCACCTTGTTGGCGGTCTTGATGTCGGGCAGCGCCTTCATGACCGGCGACCGGCCATAGGTTTCCCCCGGTGCCTTCAACCAACGAAAGTTGATGAACGGCGATTGCGCGAAGCGCCCCTCGGCCAGCGTGGCGGGATCGGCCAGACCGCTGTCCAGCACCACCGCCCAGCGGTAGGCCAGCCCGTCCGGCAGCACCGCCTCGACCAGCGGAAAGCGGCTGTCCGGCTCCGCGGCGCCGCGTTCGCGCACTTCGTCCGGGATGGTCACGCCGGGAAAGCGGCGCTCGATCTGGGCCAGCGTCGCCTCGCTGCACCGGAAGGTGCCGTCCAGCCGCCCGTCCGCCCCCTCCTCCAGCACCGCCTCGGCCAGCGGCACCGCGGTGAAGCGCAGGCTGGACGCGGCGCCGGGCGGGGCCTCCTCCATCAGCAGGCAGGCGGTGCCCACCGTCACAAGGTCGAGGAAGGATTGGTGGATCTCCACGGCGAAGTTGGAACGGTCGACATGCGCCTGCACGATGCCGGCGGCGCGGTCGAGCATCGGGGCCACGCGGTCGCGCTCCCCATCGGGCAGCGACGGGCCGGGCTGCAGCCCGAACCAGCGCGACCAGGGCGGGGTCAGTTCGGCCAGCAGGCTGGCGGCGAGCTGCTCCACCGCGTCCGGCGCGGTGCCGTCGAACAGCCGGTCCACCCGCCGCTCGCCGGGAGTGCCGCCGCCGCGGAAGGGCTGCCCGTTGGGCAGGGCGTGGTCGTAGCAGTCCTGCCAATGGCTTTCCCAGACCGACCGGCGCTCCCGCGCCGCCCGGTAGCGTTCCAGCAGACGCTCCGGGCTGTTCGGCGACGCGGATGCGGCATCCCCCTTGCGGACCCCCTGGGTGGTGCCGTGTGCGGTGTCCTTCATGGCCTCACTCCCCCAACAGGCGCTTGCGCAACGGCACCAGCGCGCCGACGTCCAGCGCGCCCCGCCAGGAGGTCTGGACGGTCCCCGCCCGTCCCCGGTTGCGCCGCTAGATCAGCGCTTCTGCGCCCTTCGCCGGGTCCTTCTCCTCCTCCGTCGCCGAAGGCGGGATGACCGGGTCGACGGTGGGCGGCACCGCGGGAGCCGGGACCTCGACCACCGGGGCGGCGGGTGCCGGCACCGGTTCCGGGGCCGTGTTCCACCAGGGCGTCGTGATGGGAACCGGCGCAGGAGCTTCCACCGGCCCCGGGGTCGGCTCGGGGGCAGGCTCGGGAGCTGTCTCTTATACACATCTCCGAGCCCACGAGACTATAACAGCTATCTCGTATGCCGT
>NZ_JAUQTX010000391.1:0-3823 GCF_059803775.1 Azospirillum sp. UFLA03-27
CGCGTGACTGTCCCGGCCAGACCTGCCGGAGACCAGATGAGCACCCCGGCTCCTACACCACGCCTCGGGACACGACCGGGATCAGCAGCGCGGCGTCATCACCCGGCCGCGGATCAACCATCCCGCCGACCAGCTGGCGGCGCCACGTGTACAGGCAGCTTTCCGCCACCCCATGCCGGCGGGCGACATGGACGACGATCGCACCCGGTTCCAGCGTCTCCGCCACCAGCCGCGCCTTCTCCGCCTCGCTCTACCGCCGGCGCCGCTCCTTGCCGGTGATCACCTCGACCCTCTGCATCAAGCGAGCCTCCTTCTGGACTCCAATGGAGCCTCCGTAGACCCGCTCTTCACCTACTTTCTCACCACCAACAAGGCGGCGTTCCACAGCTGCTTACGGTGCGGATATCTCCATGTCCGGTGTGGCAGCAAACAAATAGGATTGACATCCTAGGATATTTTGCTGAATAAATTCCTTTCGCAGGGCGGTCAGAATCTGCCGCATTCCCTCCAACGCTAACCGGAAAGGGCCAGTTTTCTGATGACCACTCAAATTCCCAGCGATGCCGATGGTGTGCCGATTCCCGCGTTGCGGCTGAAGCCCAGCGGCAGTCATGCCCTAGCGGTGACCGCGACGAGCGGCCGCCTCGGTCCCTTCGATCCGGACACCCGCGTGGTGGCCCTGTTCGCCACCGGCCCTGTGTTCCTGAGATCGGGGAACGGCACAGTGCAGGCGTCCTCGGGCGATCATTACTTTCCCGATGGCATTTGGTGCACGCTGTCGTTGGGCGGCGGCAAGACGGACCGGCACACCCATTTCGCGGCGATCACCGCGGCGGCCAACTGCACTCTGTACCTTTCGGAGATGGAATGATGCTGGCCCGTTTTTCCCTGGGACTGATGACCATGATGCGGGCGCCGTGTCGCCCGGACAGCACGCTCATGACGAGCGAAAGCGCCCTTCTTCTCACGACCGAATCGGGTCTCTGTCTGATCCAGGAGTAGAGCCGCCATGTCTCAGACCGTTAGGATCTCCCAACTGCCCGGCGCAACGGCGCTTTCCGGCGAGGAGATCATGCCCGTGGTTCAATCCGGCCAGACCCGCCAGGCCAGTGTTGCCCAGTTGCGAGCGGGGTTGGCCCATGCGGTGAACCCGGCTTTCTCGGGACTGGCCTGCTTCGGCTCGCGCTCGGTGGCCACGGCCGGGGAAACGTTGCTGCTGTCGCCGGCCGCGGTGACCGGAACGGGCGCCTCCATCAAGCTGGCCGTGTCGTCCAGCGGCGACGGCGACGGCAGCCCGAACATGGCTTATCTCGGCGTCGACGGCCCGGCGCTTGGCGGCGTGGCCTTCCTGGACACTGGCCATTTCGGGGTTGCTGCGCGGACGCCGCTGGAACTCCGGGTGAGTGGCGTGGCGATCGCCAAGTTTCTGCCGGCCCAAGTCACGGTCGCCGGAAACATCCTTCCGATGGCCGATGCTTCTCAACACTTGGGCGCTCCGGCCACGCGTTGGGATGACGTTTACGCAATCAACGCGGCGATCCAGACCTCCGACGCGCGCAGCAAAAGCGACGTGGCGGACTGCACTCTGGGAATCGACTTCATCAAGGCATTGCGGCCGGTTCAGTACCGTTTCGCCGACATCGACGATCCCGGCGAGGTCGTCCGCCGGACCGTCGAGCGGGTAAAAACCGTTCGTCGCGTCAGGGTCGGCGAGGAGATCCGCAAGCTCGAGGGCCAGTACCGGGTGTTTCCGGTGGAAGAGACGGTCGAGGAGGCTGTCCTCCGTTACGAGCCACTGTTCGATTCCGAAGGCCGTCCTCTTCTTGATGATGAAGGGAGGCAGCGCCTGCACCCGGTGCCGGAAACCGAGACGCTGGAGGTCGAGGAGGTCATGCGCCCGGCCTGCGTCAAGCAACACCGGCGTCCGCACTATGGCCTGATCGCCCAGGAGGTCAAAGCCGTCCTGGACCGGCTGGGGATGGACATGGCCGGTTATGTCTATGAGCCGGACGTCGACCGCCATGGGCTGCGCTACGGCGAGTTCATCGCCCCGCTGATCCGGGCCTTCCAGGAACTGGCGGGACGGGTTGAAACGCTGGAGCGAAGCGTCATTGAGTAAGCGGCATAGCGCAAGGCGGTGGGAGGCTTTCGTCCCCGCCGCCTTGCGCTACGTGATCGTTACACTTTGGTGGACAGGTCCTTGGTTTCCTGAACCCAACGGGCAACCAAATCGGCCGGGTAACCACGATGGAAATGGCGTTTCCAAGGATAAGCGGGCTTGTCGGTGCCGTCGCGCAGCATGATAGCCGACGTCGGTCCGCGGTCTTTGGCCGGGACCCCGGCTGCAATCTGGTGAGGGGTCACATTCTTGGATACCATGCTGGATGCGGCGACCAATGCACCTTCACCGATGGTCACTCCAGGCAGGATCACGCTCATTGTTGCAATGACTGCGAAGTCCTCTACTATTACACCTTCCATATGGTTACTGGGCGGATGAGGGTCATTGGTCAGAACAACGTAGGGGAATATCCAGACGCAGTTTCCCACCTTGGATTTTTGTCCGATGTGGACATTGCTGTGGGTTCGCGTGTAGTCCCCAATGGTGCAGTGCCCTTGGATGTCCGATAGCGTCCCCAACTGGAAGTTAAGGCCGGCTTTGGTCTTTTCACGGACCGTGACGCGGTGGCCAGTGACGAGCCGATCACCAAACTCTGATCCTTCATAAAACACACTGTGAGACCGGATCAGAGAATTGCAACCAATAACCAACGGCAGCCCTTCGGCCAAAGAGGTTGGAAGGCCAATCTCGCAGTTGCTTCCGATCTGTGTCCCTGCGCCAATCTTGACGTTGCCGTGGACGATGGTAAAAGGGCCAATTTCGACATCGGCTCCAATAATGGCGGTGGGGTCAATGATTGCGGTATGATGAATAGCCACTGGAGCAACTCCTTTGGCGATATTATCTGAGAGGCTTAGATCTTGACTTGTATTTCACAAAAATTCCAAAATCAAGAAAATTATATAATACCAAGACTCACGGATCATGACCGATGAGCCCAGTCGCGCAGTCCGATGGACATGATGGTCCAGGGCTGCTCGACGAGGGCGTTCCAGGCGAAGCAGCAGTGATCGAGGATGTCCTGGTAGGAGGCGAAGACCCGGTTGGAGAGCCAGTTGTCGCGCATGTACTGCCAGACGTTCTCCACCGGGTTCAATTCGGGTGACTTCGGCGGCAACGGCAGCAAGGTGATGTTGCCGGGGACCGGCAGTTTGGCCGAGGTGTGCCAGCCGGCCTGATCGAGCAGCACGACGGCATGGGCACCGGGCGCCACGGCGTGGGCGATCTCCTCCAGATGCAGCGCCATCGCCTCGCTCGTGCAGCGCGGCAGCACCAGGGCGGCGCCCTTGCCCTGGGCCGGGCAGATCCCCCCGAACAGATAGGCCGAGCGCGTGCGCTGATCATGTGGGGCCGCCGGTCGGGTGCCACGGCGCGCCCAGCGGCGGGTGATTTTGTTCTTCTGGCCGATGCGGGCTTCGTCCTGCCACCAGACCTCTATGGGCTTGCCGGCGGCCTCGTGCGCGGCGATCTGCGCCAGCAGGGCGAGGAAGTTTTTTTGAACGCCTCGGCGGCGCCGGGATCCTCGGCGTGGTGGCGGGGGCGGGCCGACAGCTTGCGGAAACCCAGAGCGCGCAGTTCCCGGCTCAGCGTCTGCTTGGAGTCGGTTATGAGACCTGTGCGCGAAGGGACTGTCAGGAATTCCGTGTACGGGCCGGTTGTGATCAGGCGAGCGTGAACCGGTCCTCGAAGAGGATGGCGAGC
>NZ_JAUQTX010000392.1:0-3816 GCF_059803775.1 Azospirillum sp. UFLA03-27
TCGTCGGCCGTGTTCTCCTCAACCGAAAAGAATCACGACCAACCGGCCGTGCACAGCCCTTTTTCCGCATCCTGTTAGGCGTCAGCAGCTTCCGACCGGCGGTCGCGTTGCTGGTGTCGGCGCGCGCATCGTCGGGGGAACCGTTGGCGGTGCCGGTGTTCTGGTAGGAGTCAGACATCACGATCATTCCCTTCGCGAGGGAGAACGGCACGGGCATCAGCGCGGCCCGCGCCGTTCTCGCGTTATGGTGGCGGATCTTGTGATTACGCGCGCTTCTTCTGAGGCAGCGCGGGCAAAGTGGAAGCCCAGCGTTCCGCCTCGTCGGAGGGGATAAGGGTGCGGCCCAAGACATGGACCGCGCGAACATGGCCAAGCGAGAACAGATTATATGCTGTAGTCTTCGAGATAGAATGCAGGGCGCAGAAATCCTGCACCGAAAGCATGCGCTTCGGAGTCATCATGTTTCTCATCTCTAGAAGGCGCACAGCTTCCATGCAGCGACATTGGCTGCCGTTCCGGTGCGCACTCGAAGTTGGGGAAGCCGACAGACAACTGCGCCTTCTGCGCGCGGGGCAAAGATACCCCCGCGTCACCAGCATAGACGCCGGTAACTAGTTGGCGGAAAAGCTGGATATCGGCAGCGTTGCGCGCGTAAAGCTTCAACTCGCGCGGCTACGGCACATCGGATACTACGAGGTGTCGGCGGAGGGCGTCAGGATGCGCATGGTCACGACCACGTCCTCGATGTTGAAGGTTGCGTTCCTGGCGGTGCGCAACGTACGACCCCGTCTCTACTGCGCAGCACGAGGTGCCATGCCAAGTAGACGAGGGCGTTCGGATGACGACGCCGTCAGGTTCTGAACCACAACATAGTGCAGGTCGACGAACAAATCCCGTTATGGTTGCGGTGGGTTTCCGCGCACAAACTCCCGAAACCCACCGCGTTTTTCGTCACTGGCTTCTCTTGACAATGCCGCGCAGGGTTGCCGTGAGGTCGCGGATGCGTGTCTCGGCATTTCCGTCGTTTATGCCATCGTGCACTTTGGAGAGCACGAAGCAGGTGAACTCGACGGGAGTGAAGGCGTTGCTGTCGGGCCACGCCCCTCTGACGTTCACTCTTTTCATCGAGCGGTCGAGGTCAACTCCCGTCATGTTGCGCCAGATAGCGTTGATGTTGGTCATGACAGGCATGAAATCGTGTGGAATGCCGCGCTTCACTTCCGCTGATGAGGCGCCATCAAGGACCCAGATTTCTTCGTCCTGGTTCGATCTTGCAAGTTCGTCAGCCTTCTCGACTTCGGTGAGCAAGATTGTAGATGTATCATCACCATTCCGCACAGCAAGCGCGCTGGACTCTGACTTCTTGCGTTCACCGCGCTTTGCGAGCTGCGTCAGGACCTGTGAACAGGCCACCTCGATGGCTTGCATGTTGGAGAACACCTCGTGCAGGTCTGCACTCTTGCCTTGCTCATCCAACCGTTGCCTGACAAGTCCTTCGGTGTGCTGCCCAATTCCAGAGAATGCCTTGAGATACTGCGCAACCGCCTTGCGCAAATCTCTGGTTTCCTTCCTCGTTGTTTCGGCCTCGGGAAGGCCAGCACTCAAATGGAGACGCGCGAACTCCTTTTTGATGCAGGCGTCAATCTCCCGAACAACAGTATCAACCACATCGGCTGCCACTCCCATGGCGCCAAGCCGTCCTCGCAGCGAGTTCACGTCGTTTTCTGTAAGGCGGCTCTCGATGAGAGAGAGATTGTATTGGAACCCTTGATCGTCTTCAGGCGTGAACATGCCGCACATCTTCTCCTACCCACTTCCGAGCGGGGGCGCACGGAACGCTAAGACTAGCGAAGCTCTCGTTGCATCCGCGGTCCAGTGCAATATCGGGGTAGCTGCGACGCTGGAGATATTGCGTTGCACGAAACTAGTGAGGCCGACATCAAGGTTAATAGGCGCCGCAGGTCTGCGTTGCGTAAGAGGTGCCTTGATTCACCGTTGAACGCCGTCTCGCCTCCTTTCACTTACGTGGTGCCGCTCCGCCTGAAGCCGGTTGAGGTAGTTCGTTTGATGCGGTGGCCTACATCTCGCGCCGCGCTCATTCTTTAACAAACAACGGGTTGAGGTCTTGTGCCATGACCAAACGTTCTGAAATGGTGTGGTGGAAGGGTAGAATACTTATTCACCCTTTTAGCTGGACTGCTGACGATGCGAAAATTTGGGGGCGTGGCGGAGAAAAAGACAGGCCGTGCATCGTCGTCGGACTGACGGAGTCGCAGTCCAATGAAGCCGTCATCATGCCGCTGACAACGAGAGTTGGATACAGCTCTGGGATAGAGTTGACGGACTTTGATAAACGAAGCGCAGGGCTGGACGAGGGCAAGCCATCTATTGTAATTGTTGGATGTTACAATTTCATACAATTCCCGGAACGAACGTCGCGGCGTGTTCTAGGGAACATATCAGCCAAAACGATGGCGTCCATTGAAAAGAAACTTGGCGAGGTCGAAAATGATGCGTGACATCGTCTTGCTCTGTGGTTTGCAGCAGGTTGGCGATCATCTCGCGCACGACCTATGAGTTGGCACTGTTGAGCTCGGCTTGCCCGCCGCACGCCGCCGCCCATTCGTCCATCAGCTTCCGCCGCTTCTCGTACAGGTCTCCGCGTAAGTAGGCAGCTTCGACCTTGTCGGAGATCGTGTGGGCCAAAGCCATCTCGGCCACCTCACGAGGGGCGTGCGTGCATTCCGCAGCCCAATCACGAAAGGTGCTTCGAAACCCGTGCACCGTGATGTCATTGCGGCCCATCCGTTGCAGCAGCTTAGCCATGGCCATGTTGCTGAGAGGGCGCCCTTTCTTCCCGCCTGGGAACACGTGCCCCTTGGTTCCCAACGCCTTCATGCGCTCCAGCACCGCCAATGCGGCACTGGTCAGTGGGACGCGATGCTCCTTGCCCATCTTGATGCGCGTGGCCGGGATGGTCCACACCGCGCCTTCGAGGTCGGTTTCGTCCCAAGCCGCTCCAATTGTCTCACTGGTGCGGGTCGCGGTGAGGATCAGAAATTCCAGCGCCGAGGCGGCAATCCCTTCCTGTTTGCGCAGTTCTATCATGAACTCGGCAATGTCGCGATAGGGCAGAGCCGCATGGTGCTCCACCCGCTGGACCTTGCTGCGCCTGGGAAGAAGGTTTTCCATGTGCCCCCTCCAACGTGCGGGGTTGTCGCCGTTTCGGTAGCCGCGCGCTGTTGCCCAGTCCAAGATGGTTTCGATGCGACCCCGTACGCGGCTGGCCGTTTCGGTCTTGGCCTGCCAGAGCGGTTCCACGACCTTCATGACCAAGCCTACATCCACCACCCCATCCGCCACTTTCTTCAAATTAATCCATATATATCAAAGCGTTAAAGGCCAAGCCCGTGCGCTTACCTACGTCCATACCCACGTCTATGGAGTGGCTGCACACGAACAGCCGCGAACATGCGTGTCCAAAATGTTCACCTGAACTACCTCGATTCAGCGAATCGGTGATTCCCAAAGATGCTCGGCAGAAGCGTCATCGCACTTTGACCGCCCATCAAACCCACCCGGGCCAGGGGCAAGCCCACGCCTTCATCGTGTCAAACGGAGGTTTTGGTGGGGGGCTCTTATGCCGGATGGTTGAGGTGGAACGCCGCTTCCGGTATCTGAAACGGCGCGCAATGCCCAACAAATTTTTGATCTTGTGCAGTTGGGAGCAACGCCAGTTGGATCGTGTCCCAAGACGTGGTGTAGCTGAGGAGAACCGGCCCGCCGAAGCGCCCCCAGAGCTGGCGTAGGCGGGCC
>NZ_JAUQTX010000393.1:0-3811 GCF_059803775.1 Azospirillum sp. UFLA03-27
CAGGGCCGGAAGGGGCGGCGGGGCTGATCCTGCATTTCATCGACATGACCGAGCGCAAGGGGCTGGAGGCCCAGTTCGCCCAGTCGCAGAAGATGCAGGCGGTCGGCCAGCTGGCCGGCGGCGTCGCCCACGACTTCAACAACCTGCTGACCGCGATGATCGGCTTCTGCGATCTGCTGCTGCTGCGCCACAAGCCGGGCGACCAGTCCTTCAGCGACATCATGCAGATCAAGCAGAACGCCAACCGCGCGGCCAACCTCGTGCGGCAGCTCCTGGCCTTCTCGCGCCAGCAGACGTTGCAGCCGCGCATCCTCAGCGTGACCGATGTGCTGGCCGAGCTTGGCAACCTGATGCGCCGGCTGATCGGCGAGAACATCGAGCTGAAGATGCTCCACGGCCGCGACATCGGCTACGTCAAGGTGGACCAGAACCAGCTCGAGCAGGTGATCATCAACCTTGTGGTCAACGCGCGCGACGCCATGGCCGGTGGCGGGCGACTGACCATCGTCACCTCCAACCATGTGGTGGAACAGGCGCAGCGCCGCGAGCACGAGACCATTCCGGCCGGCGACTACGTGTCCATCGAGGTGATCGACACCGGCTGCGGCATTCCCAAGGAGAATCTCCAGCGCATCTTCGAGCCCT
This sequence comes from Azospirillum sp. UFLA03-27, assembly GCF_059803775.1. Lineage (NCBI taxonomy): Bacteria > Pseudomonadati > Pseudomonadota > Alphaproteobacteria > Rhodospirillales > Azospirillaceae > Azospirillum > Azospirillum sp. UFLA03-27. The sequence goes on from NZ_JAUQTX010000393.1 coordinate 646, forward strand.
TCTTCACCACCAAGGGCGTGGGGTCCGGCACCGGCCTGGGGCTGTCCACCGTCTACGGCATTGTCCGCCAGACCGGCGGCTTCGTGCTGGTCGAGTCGGAGAAGGGGGAGGGGACGACCTTCACCATTCTGCTGCCCCGCCACAAGGGCGAGGCGCGCCCCGACCAGGGCGAGCCGCGGGAGCGGCGCGGCAGCGACCTGACCGGCTCCGGCACCATCATGCTGGTGGAGGACGAGGACGCCGTGCGCGTCTTCTCCGCCCGCGCGTTGCGCAACAAGGGTTATCAGGTCCTGGAGGCCAAGAACGGCGAGGCCGCGTTGCAGCAGATCGGCACGGACGGCAACCGCATCGACCTGCTGATCACCGACGTGGTGATGCCGCAGATGGACGGACCGACCCTGGCTCGCCATGTCCGGCAGGTGCGGCCCGACATGCGGGTGATCTTCATCTCCGGCTACGCCGAGGACCGGCTGGGCGAAATCGACGGGGTCGAGGTCGCCCACTTCCTGCCCAAGCCCTTCTCCCTGAAGCAGTTGGCTTCCAAGGTGAAGGAGGTCATCCGGGACGGCAAATAGCGGTGGCCGGGGAGGCCGCGGCGCCGTCTATCCGACGCGCCAGCCGTGATAGGTCCAGCGTTCCGTTCCCGGAACGTCGAGAGCCTCCCACCCGTGACGGCCGGTGCCGATCGGGCGGTCTGACAGGACGAGCGCGCCCGGCGCCAGGAAAGGTTCGGCCAGCCCGCCGATCCACTGGCGGATGCCGTCCTCGTCGTCTTCCTGCGCGCTGCCGATGTCGGCGTGGGCCAGCCGAACCGCACCGCGGAAGCGCTCCGCCGCGGCGGGCAGCGTGTCCCGGAAATCGCCGAGGAAAAGCCGGTCCTCGTCCGGCCGCAGGGAGGCGGGAACGCGCGCCCACATGTCGAAGACCAGGATGTCGCGTGGTGGGAACAGGCTGCGCAGATGGTCGTAGGTGCGGCCCTTTCCCAGGCCGATCTCCATCACTAGGCCAGGGGTTCCTGCAACGCAGCCGGCGGCCCAGCCGAGGGCGACGCGCTGGGTGGTGAGGCGGTCGATCATGCGGTCGAGCGTGGAGTGGACGGTCGTCATGCGTGGCTCTTCGGGAGGCGTTGGCGGAGCATCTCCTCTTGAACGCCGCAGTTGGAATTCCGTTGCACGGCGCCGAATCGTTCCTAACTTACGATGAGAACATTCGCGGAACTTAGGGCTTTGCGAAGAGGAACAAAGCTGGTACATTCCCTCTCACCGAATGACCGTTGGTGAGATCGTTGGCCCTGGGGCCGCGGATGTGATCTAACAAGGGGAGACGGGCATGTCGTCCGCACAGCTTCGTTTGGTCGAGAAGGATTCCATGGATAAGCAGAAGGCCCTGGATGCCGCTCTGGCGCAGATCGAGCGCGCCTTTGGCAAGGGCTCGATCATGAAGCTCGGCGCCCGCGAGAACACGGTCGAGACGGAGGTCGTTTCCACCGGCTCTCTCGGCCTCGACATCGCGCTGGGCATCGGCGGCCTGCCGCGCGGCCGCATCATCGAGATTTACGGGCCGGAAAGCTCGGGCAAGACGACGCTGGCGCTGCACGCCATTGCCCAGGCCCAGAAGGGCGGCGGCACCTGCGCCTTTGTGGACGCGGAGCACGCCCTGGACCCGTCCTATGCCCGCAAGCTGGGCGTGAACGTGGACGAGCTGCTGATCTCCCAGCCCGACGCCGGTGAGCAGGCTCTGGAGATCGCCGACACGCTGGTGCGCTCCGGCGCCGTCGACGTGCTGGTGGTCGACTCGGTGGCAGCATTGGTGCCGCGCGCCGAGCTGGAAGGCGAGATGGGCGACAGCCACGTCGGCCTGCACGCCCGCCTGATGAGCCAGGCGCTGCGCAAGCTGACCGGCTCCATCGCCAAGTCGAACTGCCTGGTGATCTTCATCAACCAGATCCGCCTGAAGATCGGCGTGATGTTCGGCAACCCGGAGACGACGACGGGCGGCAACGCGCTGAAGTTCTACGCCTCCGTCCGTCTGGACATCCGCCGCATCGGCGCGATCAAGGACCGCGAGACGGTGGTGGGCAACCAGACCCGCGTCAAGGTGGTGAAGAACAAGATGGCCCCGCCGTTCCGCGTGGTCGAGTTCGACATCATGTACGGCGAGGGCGTGTCGAAGGTGGGCGAGCTTCTCGACCTCGGCATCCAGGCCGGCGTGGTGGAGAAGTCGGGCGCGTGGTTCAGCTACGACGGCACCCGGATCGGCCAGGGCCGCGAGAACGCCAAGAACTACCTGCGCAACAACCCGGCCACGGCCGACGCCATCGAGGCGAAGATCCGCGGCAACGCCGGCCTTGTCGCCGACGCCATGATGGGCACCCCGGAGGCCGACGGCGAGGCCGCCACGCCGGAGTGATTCGGGCGTTCCGTCGCCGACAGAATGGCCCCTCTCCGGTTCGCTGGAGAGGGGCCTTTTCTTTGTGCGGAGAGCTGGAGAAATGGTTCCGCTTAGAACGGAACGATCAGGCGGCCCCAGGCGCGGGTGTCCTTGCCGCCGTAGTTGGTCTCGCTGACCGTGCGGGTCAGGTAGCCCTGCAGGATCACCTTGTCGAAGTTGTAGCCGGCCAGGGCACCCAGGGCGATCTGGTCCTGCTTCCGGTAGGTGGAGGTCGGCTTGTTCAAATCCCAGGAGGCGAAGCCGACCGGGCCGACTGTCCACTTTCCGAAATTCTTCGTGGCGGTGACGTCGATGTTCAGGAAGTCCGGGTTGAGCGTCCGCGATTCCGAACGGGTGTGGATGCCGTAGATCGTGTTGGCGGTCAGGTTCCAGTCGTCGGCGGTGTAGCTGATGCCGAGGCGCTGGTTGATCGAGGTCGAGTCGAAGCCCAGCTTGTTGCCCACCGGCAGATAGACGCCCAGCAGGTAGCTGACGCCGAGGCCGTTCCCCAGGTCCCACGCCAACTGGCTCGCCAGGAACGGGTTGTAGATGCCGCTCGTGTAATCGCTGTTCTGGACGCCCACGGCAAGTGCCGGCAGGGCGGCCAGCAACTGAAGGCGGGCACCCAGGACCTTGGCGGGCGTCGCCCAGGCCAGCACGGGACTGTCTGAAATTTCGTGTACGGGCCATAACTTCGGGACCGAAGGAGGCCCCGCATGGCACGACGCAAACAACC
>NZ_JAUQTX010000394.1:0-3732 GCF_059803775.1 Azospirillum sp. UFLA03-27
GGCATACGCGATAGCTGTTATAGTCTCGTGGGCTCGGAGATGTGTATAAGAGACAGGGGTGGGAACGTCCTGGCCCGGCGGCGGGAAGGGCGGAGCCGCGCGCAACGGCTGCGGAAAGGCGCTCGAGTAGGTCCAGCCCATGGGTCGGTCGCTCCCGGTGTGGTGAGGGTGTCCTGCATCAACCGTCCGGCTGGCCCGTCTGCGCAGGTTGACCAGCGGCGATGAGGGGGTATGCTTTTCGAGGGAGCGAACCATCCGGATAGAACCAACCCGAAGCCAAAAAGGGAGAAGATCATGGGCAGCACGGCCGGTCAGGCGTTGAGCTACATCCAGGGCGAATGGATCGCGGGCAACCCCGCCATCGTCGGCCCGATGACTCACGCGCTCTGGCTGTCTTCGGTCGTTTTCGACGGTGCCCGCGCCTTCCAGGGCGTGGCCCCCGACCTCGACCGCCACTGCGCCCGCGTCGTGCGCTCCGCCCAGGTGATGGGCCTCGCCCCCATGCTGACCGCCGGGGAGATCGAGGAGCTGTGCTGGGACGGCATCCGCCGCTTCCCCAAGGAGGCCGAGCTGTACATCCGGCCGATGTTTTACGCGGAGGAGGGCTTCGTCGCGCCCGACGCCGAGAGCACGCGCTTCGTCCTGTCGGTCTACGAGGCGCCGCTGCCCAGCGCCGCGGGTTTCACCGCCTGCCTGTCCAGCCGCCGCCGTCCGATGCCGGACATGGCGCCGACCGATGCCAAGGCCGCCTGCCTCTACCCCAACGCCGGGTTGGCGCTGAAGGAGGCGCGGGAGCGCGGTTTCGACAACGCCATCATGCTCGACCCCATCGGCGGCGTGGCGGAGTTCGCGACGGCCAACCTGTTCATCGCCAAGGACGGGGTGGTGCGCACGCCGGTGCACAACGGGACCTTCCTCAACGGCATCACCCGCCAGCGCGTGATCGCCCTGCTGCGCGACGACGGCGTGGCGGTGGAGGAGGCCACCCTGAGCCCCCGCGACGTGCTGGAGGCGGACGAGGTCTTCTCGACCGGCAATTACGCGAAGGTGGTGCCGGTCACCCGCGTCGAGACGCGTGCCCTGCAACCCGGCCCCCTGGCGGCGCGGGCGCGCGGGCTCTATTGGGAGTTCGCCTTCCGCTGATCCGCTTCGGATGACCCGGAATGCCGGTTTTCGGGCGGTATGCGGCCCGGAAACCGGCTTGATAGGCGGCCCGTTCCGCGGCATAATTTCTTCGAAACGGTGAATCAGTCCATCGAAGGACTCCGTCGAGGGGGGAGATGATGCAATTCCGCGAACGGCGCCGCGTGATCCAGGTGATCCGCACCGTCTACGATCCGGACCTGAAGCGCGGTCGGTCGGAACTGGTCGGAAAGATCGACAAGGCCGTGCCCGTGGTCACTGACAGGCTCCAGAAAAGCTGCACGGCTGAGGAGTTGTCGGAGATCCTCACCTATCTGGACGACCGCCACAACCGCTTGCGTAACGAGGCGGTGCGCGCCGGGGCGGAAACCCTGCCGGCCCAGATGCGGGAGGCGGCGGAATATTTCCGCACCCACCGCGACGATGACGCGCGGGCCTTCGCCACGGAAATCCGCTTGGCGTGGGAGGAGTTGAAAACGGCGTTGCGGGACTCCGGCTTTTCAAGGAACAAGCTGTTGAAAAAAGCCACGGAGCGGGCCGAGGCGGCGCCGATCGTCGTACAGGCCGCTGCGAAGGAGGTGGCCGAACCGGTGGAGGTTCCGCCTGCCGAGGCGCCGGTTCGCAAGCCGCGCGCAAGGAAGGCGAAGACCGCCCGTGTCGTTGCCCTGAACACAGAGGTTTCCAAGGCGGACGAGACCGGCGCTCCTCCGGCCGCGTGAGGGCGGCCCCGGCTCAAGCCCCCGCAAGGAGCAGGAGGCTGGCGGCGTTGCGATGGTGGGCCAAAGCGGCGGTGAGGCGGGACAGCCACGCGTCGCCGGCGGTCCGGTCGGCGGGCAGGGTGCGGCGCCGCCGCGCTCGCCTTGCCGGGCCTCGGCGGCCAAGCGGTCGTGCAGGCGAAGCACCGCGGGGCGGGCCAGGGTGGCGTGCCGGTCCGCTCCGTCGAGAAGCGCCGTCCGAAGCACGCCGCGGGGCGGCGCGTCGTCGTGACGGCGTTCGAGATCATCCAAACGATGTGAAATGAGGGACAGCGGGGCGGGAAGTGGACGCGACGGCGCCCCGGTGGATCCGGTCATCCTCGGACGGTAAGCCTTCTGATAACCGATGTAAAGGAAAAATATCCTAGGACAGAGTGCCGCAGGGCCGACGCTTACTGGCTTGCCCAGACGATGCGGGCCATCCAGGCCACCTCAGCGCGCGGGATGCTGCGGTCCGGGTGGGCGCGGTTGATGGAGATCAGCTCGACCTTGGTGGCGGTTTCGCGAAGGAGTTGCTTCGCCATCACCTCGCCGCCCTTGGTGCGGACGACGACGCGGTCGTTGCGCCGGATTTGCGCGGCGGGCGAGACGATGATGGTATCGCCGTCGCGGTAGACGGGGTCCATGCTGTCCCCCGCGATCTCCAGCGCGTAGGCGTGCGGGTCGCCGATGCTGGGGAACAGAAGCTCGTCCCAGCCGACGCCGGAAGGAAAGCCGGCGTCGTCAAAGAAACCCGCGTTGCCCGCCTGCGCATAGCCGATGACCGGCACCCGCTGGAGCGAGCCGGCGCCCGCGGCATCGCCGACGAGGCTGACGAATTCCGACAGAGACGCGCCGGTCGCCTCCAGAACCTTGGACACGCTCTCCGTCGAGGGCCAGCGCAGCTTGCCGTCGCCGGTGGTCCGCTTGCTCTTGTTGAAGGTCGTCGGGTCGAGCCCCGCGCGCCGCGCGAGCCCGGAGGCCGACAGCCCGTGCTGGGCCGCGAGGCGGTCGATCGCCCGCCAAATGTCCGCATGTTTGAGCATGGGAGGATAATCACATAAACGAACCAGCCCGTCCCTAGGAACCTATTCACATTATCCTTGACGAAGGACTTTAATCAGTACATAACGTGAACATGTGTTCGCCAGCCGCGCGTGCCGCGGCCCATCCGGCGCTCCGCCCGAGAGCGAAGCTGCGCCCGCGAACCCAAAAGCTGCAATTCTCAGGGAGACCTCACGCATGGTCCAGCACCGCAACACGTTCATGGTTCTGTCCGACGCCGTCGGGGAGCCGTTCGGCAGCGCGGAGGAGGCGTGGTTCTGGTCGGTCCAGGCTCAGGACGCCAAGGCCGCCGGCGCGCGCATCGCCGCCGGGCGGGGGCTGGTCCAACGTCCTTGCGAGCCCGGCGACGTGCTGTGCGCGGTGGACCGGCTGTACCGTCGCCACCTGCTGATCCGCGACCATCTGCACGTGCTGGTCCACTACGGGCGCCGCCTGATGGCGCCGGACCCGGCGCGGTACCGCGAGCAGCGCGCCCACACCCTCTGGCAGGAGGCGTTCGACCGGCTCCGCCCGGTGCTGCGCGAGAAGGGCATCGTCCAGTGAGCGCGCCGATGCCCCAGCCGTGCCAAGTGGGGCCGTGCCAAGTGGGGCCCTGCCAAGTGGGGCCCAGCCGGGCCGGAGCGGACGCGCCGCGCGCCTGGGTGGTCTTCCGGGGCGAGGCGGAGCTGTGGTGGCTGCGCCTGCTGAAGCCGGGATTCCGCCACTGCTTCGCGCTGCTGCATGACGGGCGCCACTGGGTGATCGTCGATCCTGTCTCTTATACACATCTCCGAGCCCACGAGACTATAAC
>NZ_JAUQTX010000395.1:0-3704 GCF_059803775.1 Azospirillum sp. UFLA03-27
CGAGATAGCTGTTATAGTCTCGTGGGCTCGGAGATGTGTATAAGAGACAGGGGTGCGGCACCGGGGATGGGGCAGGGCCGCCTCGCGGTGCTGGTGGACGACGACGCCATCGTGCTGATGGGCCTTCAGCTGATCCTGACGGAGTGGGGGTATGCGGTGCTGGCGGCGGGCAGCGCCGATCAGGCCATGGAGCGTCTGTCGGCACAGACCCGCGTTCCCGACATCGTGATCGCCGATTACCGGCTGCGCGAGGGGCGGATCGGAACCGAGGTCATCCTGCGCGTGCGCGAGCGTTACGGCAGCGGAGTTCCCGGGGTGATCCTGACCGGGGAGACGGCGCCGGACTGTCTGCTGGACGCCACCGCCCACGGGCTGACGGTGATCCACAAGCCGGTGACCCCCCGTGAACTGGCGGCCGCGGTGGACCAGCAATTGAAGGCCGTGCCGGCGTGAGGCGTGCGCTGGGACCTTATCGCGTAAGGCCCCAGCGCCGGTACCACGCGTTCAGGTCCCGCGCGGAGTCGATCCGGATCTTCGGCAGGTCGGCCTGATCGAAGGTCCGCAGGTTTCTCGCCCGGTTTCTCGGGGTGGTGACAGCGATGTGGCGGATCATCTCCCACTTGATGCTGTCCCGGCGGCCCTCCAGCGCGCCGCGCCGTTCCCGTTCGAACAGGGTTCGGCGGAAGTAGCGCAGCAGGCTGAGCGGCATGGGCACGTCCAGTTGGATCAGGCCCGTCGCCCGCCGGAAGCGCTGCGGAATGCAGCGTGAGTAGTTGCCCTCCATGACCCAACGCTCGCCGGCGATGGCCGCGTCGTGCAGGGCGACGAACTCGTCGGTCGGGCGTGGCCGCCAATCCGTGTCGGGGGCATGGTACAGCCGGTCGAGATGGACGACGGGAAAGCCATTCCGCCGCGCGATCGCTTCGGCAAGCGTGGATTTTCCGCTGTTGGACGGCCCGAGAATGCAAATGCGGGGGCCGAGGTCGGAGAGCTGCATGGAGTGATACCGTCACGAAACGAAGCCGGTCGGGCCGCGAGCGTTCGCGGACCGCAACATGGTGCGCATGGGGTGGATCGTCACCCGTCCGGCGGTCACTCCGCCTGGACGAGTTCCTTCGTGGCGGGGCGGGGGGCGAGGGCGGAGCGGCCGGCGTCGGTCAGGCGGCAGACCAGCCAGTCGGGCTTCAGCGGATTGTGGAACCAGCGCTCGGCCCAGCCGGACTTCAGACAGCTTTCGATGGTCTGGCGCTTGACCCGTTGGCCGTCGCCGTCGAACAGGGGCAGCTTGCCGCCGGGCTGGTCCAGGCCGTTGCGCAGCCACGCCGCCTGCGCCTCGGTGGGGCGGCGTCGGGACGTGGTGCGTCGGGGTGCGGCCATGGTTCGTCGCCTCGGAAGATGTTGCGGCCTGGCTGTTGCGCCCTGGCGGCCTGTGGCAAGATTCGGGCACTCTACATCGAAAGGGTTCGGCCATGGAATTCGTCTTCGCTTACATCACCGCCGGGTCACGGGACGAGGCCCGATGCATCGGCCGTGCGCTGGTCGAGGAGCGGCTGTCCGCCTGCGCCAACATCCTGGACGGAATGACCTCCATCTATCGCTGGCAGGGCGTCATCGAGGAGGCCACGGAAACGGTGCTGATCGCCAAGACGCGGGCGGAGCTGTTCGACCGGCTGGCCGCGCGGGTGCGGGAGCTGCACAGCTATGACGTGCCCTGCGTGGTCGAGCTGAGGGTGGGGCGCGGCAACCCGGCTTATCTGGACTGGCTGCGCGACGAGACCGCCTGAGCCCCGACGACAGCCGTCGCATGCCGGCCATGACAGCGGCGCATTGGACCGCCTCCGACCCGCGTGCCAGTTTCGCAAGGGTTGCTTTCAAGCGCAAATCATCCGGATGCGGAGAATTTCCATGACCGACACATCGGCGCGGCTGTCGATCGGCTTTTCCTGGATCGGCCACGCGCTGATGCACATCGTAACGGCCCTGTTCCTGACGGTCGTCCTGGTGCTGGAACGGGAATGGAAGCTGCCCTACGACGAGCTGATCCGGCTGTGGACGCTGGGCGCGCTGATGATCGGCGTCGGCGCGCCGCTGGCCGGCTGGCTGGGTGACCGCTGGAGCGAATGCCGGATGATGGCGGTCTTCTTCCTGCTGACCGGGGCGGGGACCGTCGCCTGCGGCCTGACCGACGGTCCGGAGGCGTTGTTGTGGGCGCTGGCGGTGCTTGGCCTCGGCGCCTCCATCTACCACCCGGTGGGCATGGCCTGGATGGTCAAGAACGCCACCAACCGCGGCAAGGCGCTGGGCTACCAGGGCATCTTCGGCACCATCGGCATCGCTTCGGCGGCCGTGGTGGCCGGCGGCCTGACGGAATGGCTGGGCTGGCGCTCGGCCTTCCTGATTCCGGGGGCGATCAGTCTGGGGCTGGGCGTGGCGCTGACCCTGCTGATCGCGCTGGGCAAGGTCGAGGATCGCCAGGGCGATGTGAAGCCGATCCCCAAGGCCTCGCGCGGCGACGTGATCCGCGCCTTCTTCGTTCTGTCGGTGACGATGGTCTGCGCCGGCCTGATGTTCAATGCCATGCAGGTGGTGCTGCCCAAGCTGTTCGAGGCACGGCTGAGCGACCTGCTCGGCGGCAGCACGCTGGGCGTCGGCGGCGTGGTGACGGCGGTCTATCTGTTCGCCGCCCTGCCGCAGCTCGTCGGCGGGCATCTGGCGGACAAGTACCCGCTGAAGCGCATCTACACCCTGTGCCTGCTGGTCCAGGTGCCGATGATGGCGGCCGTGGCGGTCCTGGCCGACCTGCCGCTGGTCGGTGCGGCGGCGCTGGTCGTCGTGGCCTCCCAGGTGCAGATCCCGGCAGAAAACCTCCTGCTTGCCCGCTACACCCCGGAGAAGCACCGCGGGCTGGCCTACGGAGCCAAGTTTATCCTGTCCTTCGGCGCCGGCCCCCTGGCCGTTCAGCTCGTCGCCCTGGTCTATGAGCGGACGGGCGAATTCGTCATGCTCTACATTACGCTGTCGGTTCTGGCGCTGATCGCATTCGCGGCGGCGCTGCTGCTGCCGCGCGACCGTGACGCTCCGGCCAAGCCCGCCACGGTCCCGATGGCGGCAGCGGAGTAACGGGTCACATTTTGTCCGGCAGGCTGGGGTAGGGCGCATCTCCGGGCAGATCGGCGACCACCGTCCGCCCCTTCCAGGTCAGGAGCCATGCGTCACCAACCCCGGCGGCGCGGATCTCGGCCAGCCGGCGCAGGGCGGTCGGGCGGTCCTCCGGCGGCAGGACGAGGCGGTGGATGCGCCGGCCCTGCACGTCGGCCGCCACGATGTCGGCCTCCGGATGGCCCAGCCGCGCGCGCTGGGCTTCCGCCTGCCCACGTTTGGAAAAGCTGCCCGCCACCACGAGAAAGCGCCGTTCGGCGGGGCGCGGCATCGGCGGCAGCACGGCGATCTCCACCTCCGCCGTCACGGGAAGCGGCGCGGGCGGTGGCGTTGCGGGGACGGGCGACGGTTCCGGTTCCGGAAGGGGGACCGGCACGCTCTCGGCACTGCGGACAACCGGCACGATCACAGGCTTGCAGACATAACCCTGGCTCAGGACGCGGAAGGTCGCGCAATCCTGCTGCAGCATGGCCGACAGCATGTGGTCGGTGCTGCTCTTGCTGGCTGTCTCTTATACACATCTGACGCTGCCGACGATTATACGC
>NZ_JAUQTX010000396.1:0-3732 GCF_059803775.1 Azospirillum sp. UFLA03-27
TTCAGGCCGACCAGGCCGTGGGCCATTTCGGCGCTGTTGATCTCGCCGGCCGCGCCCTCGATGGAGCCGTCGCCCTTGACGCGCACCGTGTAGGTGTCAGTCGCCACCACGTTGGTGATGCGGGCGTTCTCGATGCCCTGGATGGTGTTGACGGCGCGGCGCGAGTCGCTGGTGGAGTCCAGCCGCAGGCCGTTGCCCGCCAGCAGGTTCTTGCCACCGTAGGCGGAGTCACCGGCCAGCTTGTCGATCTGCTCCTTCAGCGCGTTGAACTGGTTGGAGAGCGACTTGCGGGTGGCGACGGAGCCGGCGTCGGTGCCGAGCGCGGAGTAGGCGGCGGTGGTCAGGCCGCGCGCCTGCTCGATCATGTCGTCGATCGAGGACAAGCCCTTGTCGGCAGCCTTGATGGTGCTGATGGCCTGACCCATCGTGTCCTTCAGCGCGGTCAGATCGCCGGCGCGCTGGGTCAGGTTCTTCGCGGCGAAGAACGAGGTCGGGCCGTCGAGCGCCGAGTTGATCTTGTTGCCGGTGGAGAGGATGTTCTGCTTCTTCGCGATCGAGTCCTGGACGCCCTGCAACTGCAGCAGGTTCGTGCGCATCGACGACGAGAGGGAGATGTCGCTGGTAGCCATGGAGTCACTCCTTTTGGAGGATTTCAATCCGTACGACGTTGCGCGCACGGAGAGGGACTAATTCCCTCGGGCTACCGGTAGGCAATAAATGGGCCAGATCGAATTTGCCGCCCAGGCGAGGAAATTCCTGCCTCCGGGCAAATCAGGGCTCGGCAATTTTTGCCGAGGGCTCGGCAAGAATTGCCTCCCGACCGGCACCCTTTGCCGGTTGCGCTTCCGACCCGGCAGATTCTGCCGGGCTTGCAGGCAGCAGCATCACCTCGCAAACCGCGAGCGGACCGACGGTCAGCGCCACGCTCCCCCACGACCAGCCGACGCCGAACCCCGACAGGACGAGGCGCAACGGTCCGTTGCACAACGCCGACCCCAATTCGGAGGCCAGCGCCAGGGGAATGGAGGCGGAGCTGGTGTTGCCGAATCCGGCGAGCCCGACCACCGTCTGATCGGGCGTGGCGCCGAGCTTCTGCGCAAGGTGGCGGATCATCTGGGCGTTGGCCTGATGCAGGACCAGTCGGTCCACCATTCCCATCGTCCAGCCGGCGCGTTCCAAAACGGAACGGATGTTGCCCGGCACCTCGCGCAGCGTGAAGGCGAAGACCTGGGTGCCGTCCATGAACAGGTGCGCGGGCTCGCCGGGCCGCCGCAGGCCGCCGCCGGGAACGGCAAGGTAAGGGGCGCCGGCACCGTCGCTGCCCAGCACGAAGGCCATGGGGGCGTCCCCCTCTTCCATGATCAGCGCCGTGGCCGTGGCGGCGTCGCCGAACAAGGGCGCCACGGCGCGGTCGTCGGGGTCGAGCACGCGCGATGTCGTGTCGCCCGCGACCAGCAGGGCGCGCCGCCCGCCCGCCGCCTTCAGCATCGCCGAAGCCGTCCACAGGCCATGCACGTAGCCCGAGCAGCCGAGCGTCAGGTCCAGCACCGCCGCTCCCTTGCCCAGCCCCAGCCGATGGTGGAGCAGATAGCCCGAGGCCGGCAGGATGTGGTCGTGGGTCTGGGTGACCATGACCAGCAGATCGACGCTGTCCGCAGCCCAGCCCAGCCGGTCCAGCAGGCGCCGCGCCGCCGCTTCCCCCAGGTCGGAGGTGCATTGGTGGGGGGGCACCAAGTGGCGCGCCTCGATTCCGGTGGCCTTGGCGATCCGGCGGGCGGCGTCCTCACCGAAGCGGGCGGCCAGATCCTCCACCGTCTCGCGCCGTTCCGGAACGCAGGCGACGATTCCCGCCAGGGCGACGCCCTCGATCACGCTGGCCACCATGGGGGTCTCCTTCCGTCAGCCGGTGATGCCGCCGTCCACGACGATGGTCTGGCCGGTCACGAAACCCGCCCCGTCGCCCAGCAGGAAACGGACCACCGGCACCACGTCGGCCACGTCGCCCAGCCGGCCCAGCGGCGTGCGCCGGACGATCTGGTCGCGCTGCCCGTCGGCCAGCGTGCCGGACATCTCGGTGGCGAGATAACCGGGCGCGACCGAGTTGACGGTGACCTGGAGCCGCCCGACCTCGCGCGCCAGCGCGCGGGTCAGCCCGTCCAGCCCCGCCTTCGACGCCGAATAGACGGACAGCCCATTGTAGCCCCGCTGTCCGATGATCGACGAGATGTTGACGATCCGCCCCGGCCCCCGCTTCATCAGCTTGGCGCGCAGAAAAGCGCGGGCGACCTGGATGGCGCCGGTCAGGTTGACCTGGATGACCTCCTCGACATCGATCTCCGGGAAGGTCGCCAGCACGCCTTCGCGCGCGATGCCGGCGTTGTTGACCAGCCCCCAGAGCGGCGACGCGCCGCCCCAGTCCAGGGCGGCGTCCATGAAGGCGCGCACCGCCTCCCCATCGCCGATGCGGCAGGGTTGCCAGAACAGATCCGTTCCGGCCAGCCGCTCCAGCGCCTCGCTCGGCGCGCGGCTGCAGGTGGAGACGCGGTAGCCCTCGGCCAGCAGCGCCTCGACGATGCCCAGCCCCAGCCCGCGGCTGCCGCCGGTGACGATGACGTGCCTTTTGCCGTTCATGCCGTTCCCTTCCGCGTCTTCTTGCCCGCCGCCCCCAGGGCGATGCTCCCGGTCATGGTCACCAGACGGGGACGCGCCGCCGGCGGCAGGTCGGCCACGGCGGTGCGGATCGCGGCGCGGAGCACGGCCTCCTCCACCCCTGGCGCCGGGACCACCAGGGCGGTCAGGATGTGGCCGGTCACCGGGTTGGCCGCGGCCTGAACCAGGGCGTCCCTCACGCCCGGCACGTCCAGCAGCACCTGCTCCACCACCTCCGGCGAAACCTTGACCCCGCCGACATTGATCCGACCATCCAGCCGCCCGGCGAACAGCGCGCGGTCACCGCGCACCTCCACGACGTCGCCGGTGGACAGCCAGCCATCCCCATGGCCGAGCATCGCGCGGGGGCTGTTCACCTCCAGGACACCGCCGCTCAGGCGCAGGCCCACCCCGTCGATGCCGCCATCCAGCCAAGCGGCGGGAAACCCGGCCTGTCCATCGCCCACCGCGAACAGCGCTCCGGCCTCCGTCGAGGCGTAGATGTGACGAAGCTTCGCGTTCGGAAAACACTCCGCCAGCCGGTCGAGCAGCGACTGGTCGGCCACCTCCCCGCCCAGCGTGACGGCCGCCAGGGGCGGCGCCTCGCCGTCGAGCGCCAGCAGGAAGGCGCGCCAGAAACTGGGCGTCGCGCTGATGTGGGTCACCGCGTGCCTCACGGCGAGACGCGCCAGTTCCCCTGCAGCGGCGCCGGGCGCCGACACCAGCGTCGCCCCCGCCGCCAGTGCCGTCAGGATGACCTGAAGCCCGGCGAAGGCCGCCGGCTCATAGGCCAGCAGCCAACACGCGTCCGGATCGGCGGCACCGCGCAGGCGTCCGCGCAGGCGCTGGAAGTCGTGGCGTATCAGCTTCGGCGTGCCGGTGGTGCCGGAGGTCTCCAGCAACAGCGTGAAGCCCGGCTCGTGGGGCTTGCCGTCCGTCTCCGCGGAGGTGCGGCGCGACAGATGCAGTTCCACCCCGGCCCGTTCGGCGGCGACAAGGGCGGCAATGAGGGCCGGCACGCCCTGCGGCGGCAGGACCGCCCGCCCGCCCGCGGCCCGGAACGCCGCTTCGAAAGCATCGGCC
>NZ_JAUQTX010000397.1:0-3653 GCF_059803775.1 Azospirillum sp. UFLA03-27
GTTATAGTCTCGTGGGCTCGGAGATGTGTATAAGAGACAGCCTCCTGCACCGGCCCGGCTCATCTGGCCGGGGCGCTGGGGGTGCCGGTGTGGATCGTACTTCCGCACGCGCCGGATTGGCGTTGGTTGATGGGGAGGGAGGACAGCCCCTGGTATCCCACTGCCCGCCTGTTCCGCCAGACGCGCGTCGGCGACTGGTCCGGCCCGGCGGCGGCGATGGCGCGCGCCCTGCGGGGGCTGGTGGACGGCTCGGAGGGCTGAGGGCGCCATCCATTCGCCGCCACGGGTGCCCGCTCCCCGACGAGCGTCAATCGGTGCCCCTTGCGTCAACCGGCGCTTCCCACCATCCTCCTTGCCATCATGCCCGAACTTCCCGAAGTCGAAACCGTCTGCCGTGGCCTCGCCCCACATCTGGAGGGGCGGACTCTCGTCCAGGTGCTCCAGCGCCGCGCCAACCTGCGCGTTCCCTTTCCAGACGGCTTCTGCGAGCGGCTGACCGGGCGCCGCGTCGAGTCGGTGCGCCGCCGTGCCAAGTACATCCTGGTCCATCTCGACGACGGGACGGTGCTGATCGCCCATCTCGGCATGTCGGGCCGCATGATCATCGCGCCGGAGCGGCCCGCCGCCTGGGGCGCCCACGACCATATCGTGCTGGAGACCGACGCCGGGACGGTGGTGACCTTCAACGACGCCCGCCGCTTCGGCCTGATGGACCTCGCCACGGCGGAGACGCTCGCCGAGCATCCGCTGCTGCGCGCGTTGGGGCCGGAGCCGCTGGGCAACGCCTTCTCCGGGCCGGTGCTGGCCGCGCGGCTGGCCGGACGGATGACCAGCATCAAGGCCGCCCTGCTGGACCAGAGCGTGGTCGCCGGGCTCGGCAACATCTACGTGTCGGAGGCGCTGTTCCTCGCCCGCCTCAGCCCCACGCGCATCGCCGCCACGGTGACCGGCGCCAAGGCGGAGCGGCTGGCCACGGCGATCCGCGCGGTGCTGGAGCGGGCCATCGCCGCGGGAGGGTCGTCCTTGCGCGACTACCGGCAGGCGTCGGGGGAACTCGGCTATTTCCAGCACCAGTTCTCGGTCTACGACCGCGAGGGCGCGCCCTGTCCGGGCTGCAGCTGCGACGTGGCGAAGACGGGGGGCATCCGCCGGATCGTCCAGGCGGGCCGTTCGACTTTCTATTGTCCGCAACGCCAGCGTTGATATAGGTGGAAGGTATGACGGCTCCATCGGCCACCGCGAGGGCGACGCTCGCCGCCCTCCTCCTCCTCGCCGGCCCCGCCCTTGCGGGTCTGGCCGGGGTTCCATTGCCCGCAACCTCGTCCGCCTGGGCCGCCGACTCTGCCCGCGCCGACTCTGCCCGCTACGTCGAAGGCATGGGGGACGTGCCGGTCATGCCAGGCCTCACCCCCGCCGAGGAGGCGCCGCTGGTCTTCGACAAGCCCGCCGGACGCATCGCGCAGTCCGTCATGGCGGGCGCCATGGACCGGAACGCGGTCCTGTCCTTCTACAACCAGACCATGCCGCAGCTCGGCTGGAGCCGCGCCCCGCAACGGGCGGGCGGAAGCGCCAGTTTCCTGCGGGAGGGCGAGGAGCTGCGCCTGGAATTCGTCGAGCCGGCCCCCACCACCGACGTGAGGGCCACCACCGCGAGGGCCACCGTCCGGAAGGCGGCGGCCACGGTGGTCCGCTTCTCGCTGATACCGCGCTGATCCTCCAAACGAGACCAAGAGCAAACCAGAAGCACCCCCGCCCGGAGCGAGGGGGCAAACCACGGGAGCCTGCTGCATCATGCCGTACGAAACCATTCTCGTCGAAACCCGCGGACCGGTCGGGCTCGTCACGCTGAACCGGCCCAAGGCGCTGAACGCGCTGTCCGACCTGCTGGTGACCGAGCTGGGCCAGGCGCTGGACGCGCTGGAGGCCGACGACTCCGTCGGCGCCATCGTGGTCACGGGTTCGGAGAAGGCCTTCGCCGCCGGCGCCGACATCAAGGAGATGCAGAACTTCTCCTACATGGACGTCTACAAGGCCAACTTCATCACCGCCAAGTGGGAGCGGCTGGCCAAGTGCCGCAAGCCGACCATCGCCGCGGTCGCCGGCTACGCGCTGGGCGGCGGCTGCGAGCTGGCGATGATGGCCGACTTCATCCTGGCCGCCGACACCGCCAAGTTCGGCCAGCCGGAGATCACCATCGGCACCATCCCCGGCGCCGGCGGCACGCAGCGCCTGACCCGCTTCGTCGGCAAGTCCAAGGCCATGGAGATGTGCCTGACCGGCCGCCTGATGGACGCCGCCGAGGCCGAGCGCGCCGGCCTCGTCAGCCGCATCGTGCCGGCGGTGGATCTGGTGGACGAGGCGGTGCGGGTTGCCGAGAAGATCGCCAAGCTCTCGCGCCCGGTCGTTATGATGGCCAAGGACGCCGTCAACGCCGCCTATGAGACCACCATGTCGGAAGGCATCCGGGTCGAGCGCCGAATCTTCCACGCCACCTTCGCCGTCGAAGACCAGAAGGAAGGCATGGCCGCCTTTGCCGAGAAGCGTCAGCCGGATTGGAAGCATCGCTGACATCCCCCGACTCCTCCCCCGTATCTAGCGGGGGAGGACCAGAAATCCGTCAAGATCTCGTAATCTTTCCTTTGCCGAAAAACAGTGTTGGACGGTGCCTTGACTCTCATTCGGCTGGAGCGTATAAGGCCCCCTCGCACTGGGACAGGCGTGTCGTCCGGAGTAGGGTTTTCATGGCCAATCATAAGTCTGCTGAAAAGCGCATTCGTCAAACCGCGCGTCGTACGGAGATCAACCGTAACCGCGTCAGCCGTATCCGCACCTTCGTGAAGAAGGTCGAGACGGCGATCTCGTCCGGCAACAAGGCTGAAGCCGCTGAGGCTTTCAAGGCCGCGCAGCCGGAAATGATGCGTGGAGCCTCCAAGGGCGTTCTGCACAAGAACACCGTGTCGCGCAAGCTGTCGCGCCTGTCGGCCCGCATCAAGGCTCTCTGAGTTTACTCGGCGTTATAAAGCCGCGCACCAGGTCTGGGCGCGGCTTTTTGCGTTTTTGATAAGTACAGTCTCCGTTCTTTCCGAGTCCTCCGGCAGAACTCCGGTGGGGTAGGGGATCGCGGCTGTTGGATGGCGAGTCGCCTCCGGCGGTCCTGGTCTTTGGCAAAGGCAGGGGCGGGTTTCGGAAACGCTGCGTGATTTTTGCCGCAGTCCGGACCGTTCGCTTTCTGTCCTATTGCCACGGCGAGGGCGGCTGATTAGACTTTCCTTCCGTTGGGAATGACGCACCGATGTCGTCTTTGACGTCACGCGCCGTTCGCTGAGGGACGGAGACGTTCAAAGCCGCGGGCAAGGTTGCGGGACGCTCAAGAAGCTCGACTCGACCCGTTGCTCCTGGAGCGATGCTTTTCTTAAAACTCGACGTGGCAAAGGCGGAGTCCAACTTCGCCAAAGGGATAGTATTGCCGTCCAGTTGGGAGGCATCCACCGTTGGAGTCTTCAGGAGAGGAACGTTTTGAAGGCGCGGGACCTAAGTTAAGGGGCCTAGGTTAAGAGGTCTGGGTTCAGTCGGGCGGGATGGTGCCCCCTGCGGCGCGGGGCCGTCCGGGGGGCTGTCTCTTATACACATCTCCGAGCCCACGAGACTATAAC
>NZ_JAUQTX010000398.1:0-3642 GCF_059803775.1 Azospirillum sp. UFLA03-27
AACAGGGCGCCGCCGGGCTTGCCGTGGTGGACGATGTGGAAAACCGGGGTGCCGGCCTTGCGCGCCCGCTCCAGCAGACGCGTGGGTACTGTCAACTTCAAGGTCGGTTGACGAGATGAGGGTCTGAACAACCTGCGTTCTGGATGATTCAGGCGGTCAAGGCGAGGCCGGTCACCTCGCGCCAGATGGTGAAGGCGCGCGCTCGGGTGGCACGGTACTCGGTGGCGGAGATCAGATGGCGGCGCAGCTGGAAATGGTTGTGGATCGGGCTGTGGGTGGAGAGGAACCTCTGGGCATGCCGGGCGGATTTGAACCTCTTCATGTGCCGCTCGCGCCGTCGGGTCGGTTGATGTGACACTTCGCAGGCGTTGTTCAGGTAGGGGCTTTGCCGATGCTTTCTGCCGAGCTTCAAATCCTTCTTCGCTGCCGCGTAGGATTTCAGCTTGTCGGTCACCAGGACACGCGGGGCATAGCGCAGCCCCTTCAGCAGCTTGCGGAAAAAGCGCTTGGCTGCCTTTGTGTTGCGGCGGCTCTGGACCAAGAAGTCGAGGACCACGCCATCCTGGTCGATGGCAGGCCACAGGTAGTGCTGCTTGCCGCGGATGCGGATGAACACCTCGTCGACAAACCACTTGTCGCCTGGCTTCGGCCGGCGACGCCTGAGGGTGTTGGCGAAGTCACGCCCGAACCGGAGGCCCCATTCCCGGATGGTCTCGTAGCTGATTTCGATACCGCGCGCCGCCAGGATCAGCTCGACCTCGCGCAGGCTCAGGCTGAAGCAATGGTACAGCCATACGGCCTCGTTGATGATCGCCGCCGGAAAGCGGAAGCCGCGGTACGGGTTGATGGACGTGCTTATGACCGGAAGCCTGCCACCGACAGGGCGCGCCCGCCAACCTGACAGCACCGTGTGGCCTCTCCCACCTCTCTCCAGCATCTCCGAAAAAAGTCCGCCAGCTTTTCCGATCCCCTCCGTGGATAGCCACAGAACGGGACAACGCTCCGCCCTGCGGTGCCTCCTCCCGGACCACACGCTGGATCATCACGCCGAAACGGACGCGGAATCCCCGATTCCCGCGACGGGGAGGCTGCATCCCGGAGGCCGCCATGCAGGTTGACTCGCTCAGCTCCTCGACCGTCACGACCACCTCGTCCGCCAAAAGCTCCTCGGCCTCGCTGGCCGGCAGCTACCAGTCCTTCCTGACGCTGCTGCTGAAGCAGCTGGAGGTGCAGGACCCCACCAACCCGGTGGATACCGCCCAGTACACCAGCCAGCTCGTGCAGCTCTCCTCGCTGGAGCAGCAGATGTCCATGAGCGACAAGCTGGACGAGCTGACCTCGGCGGTGCAGGCGCTGGGAACCGGCAGTTCGGCGCTGGGCTATCTCGGGCGGACGGTGACGGCGGAGGGCGACACGACCGCCCTGCAGAACGGCGCGGCCAACTGGGAATATTCGCTGAACAGCGAGGCCGCGTCGGTCACCCTGACGGTGCGCGATGAGGACGGGGCCATCGTCTACCAGGACGGCGGCGCCACCGGCCAGGGCAGCCATTCCTTCACCTGGGACGGCACGGGGCGCGATGGCGCGGTCCACACGTCGGGAACCTACAGCCTGACCGTCACCGCGCTGGACTCCAGCAAGGCCGCCATCGCCGCCGAGACGCGGATCAAGGGCACGGTCACCTCCGTGGACACCTCCGGCACCAGCGCGGCGCTGGGCATCGGCGGCGTGAGCGTGCCCGCCGAGGACGTGCTGTCGCTGAGCTGAGCTGCCCCCTCCCGGCCTCCTCCCAGACCTCTCCCCTTCCTTGCAACAGGTGCGACGATGAGCATCACCAGCGCGATGTACAGCGCCACGTCCGGCCTGATGGCGCAGAGCAAGGCGCTCGCCTCCATCTCCAGCAACATCGCCAACTCCAGCACGACCGGCTTCAAGAGCACCGGGACGAACTTCAACTCCTACATCAACAAGACCGCGACCATCGACGAGCAGACCGGCGGCGTGCTCGCCACCACCTGCCGCAACATCAGCGCGCAGGGCGAGATCCAGTCCTCGTCGGTCTCCACCAACATGGCGATCAACGGCGAGGGCTTCTTCGTGGTGTCGGAGGAGACGGCGGACGGCACCGTCGCCTTCACCCGCAACGGCTCCTTCTCCACCGACGCCCAGGGCTACCTGTCGAACAGCGAGGGCTACTACCTCTACGGCTGGGCGCTGAACGCCAACGGCACCGTCGCCGCCGGCAACAAGGGTTCGGTGGACAGCCTCGTCCCGGTCAACGTCGCCAACATCAAGGGCACGCCCAACGCGACCTCGACCATGGGGATCGACGCCAACCTGCCCTCGGACGCGGAGACCGGCGACAGCTTCACCACCGACATGGAGATGTTCGACAGCCTCGGCGTCAGCCACTCCATCACCTTGAGCTGGACCAAGACCGGCGAGAACACGTGGGAGCTGGACGCCTCCGACCCCGTGCTGTCCTCCGACGCCACCCGGACCACCGGGACCATCGCCGGCTTCCCCATCCAGCTTTCCTTCAACACCGACGGCACACTGGCCTCGGCCGCCACGGTGGCGGCGGACGGCACGACGACCGCCGCCGACCTGTCCGCCCTGTCCTTCACCGTCGACGGATGGACCACCGGGGCCGGCGGCAGCGCGGTCGCGCTGAACCTCGGCACCGCCAACAGCAACAACGGCCTGACGCAGCACGCGTCGGGCGACAGCACGCCCTCGGTCAGCGTCGAGACCACGACGCAGAACGGCTACAAGCCCGGCTCCCTGACCGGGACGACCATCGGCAAGGACGGCATCGTCCGCGCCGTCTTCGACAACGGCGAGACGCGGGCGATCTACCAGATCCCCATCGCCACGTTCGCCAACGCCGACGGGCTGGAAAGCGTCACCGGCACCACCTTCACCCAGACGGCGGGAGCCGGACAATACCAGCTCCGCACGGCGGGCGACGCCAAGGCCGGGACGGTGACGGCGGGCGCGCTGGAAAGCTCGACGGTCGAGCTGACCGACGAGTTCAGCCGCATGATCGTCGCCCAGCAGGCCTATTCCGCCGCCTCCAAGGTCATCACCACCTCGCAGGACATGATGGACACGCTGATCGCCATGAAGCGCTGACGGCGGTGGTGACGGCCATGCACCCGCCGCAACCGCTTCTCGACGGCGAAGCCGCCCTGGACGCCGAGCTGCGCCGCCTCGCCCGGCGGGTGGACCGTCAGCGGTCCCGACCGGTCGCGGACCCGGCGGAGCGCCTCGCGCTGATCGACGATCTGCTGGGCCTGCGGGCGCGCATCGCCGCGGCGCGGGCCGCGGTGCAGGCGGCGATCCGCCAGACCGGCAGTGCCCAGCGCGCCGCCACCGCCTACCGCCGCACCGGCGCCCTGCGCGGCTGACGCCTCGAAGGACGCCCGCATTCGCCCTCCGGGCCACCCTCTCCCCAGAGGGGAGAGGGTGGCCCGGAGGGCCGGTGAGGGGGTTGCGCATGGCGGTTTGTCCGGCACACGCGCAACCCCCTCACCCTAACACTCTCCCCAGAGGGGAGAGGGAACACATCAAGGAGACCGCCATGCTCCCCACCCCGCACCTGTCTCTTATACACATCTGACGCTGCCGACGATTATACGC
>NZ_JAUQTX010000399.1:0-3598 GCF_059803775.1 Azospirillum sp. UFLA03-27
GTTATAGTCTCGTGGGCTCGGAGATGTGTATAAGAGACAGCCCCAGAGGGGAGAGGGGACTCAAAGGCGGGTGCTGCGACGGGGGAGAGACAACAAGGACGACGCCATGCATTTCGTGCTGCAACTCGTTTTCGCCGGCGTCTGCGTCGGCGCGGTCTACGCGCTCATCGCCATGGGGCTGTCGCTGACCTTCTGGACCACGCGGACGCTGAATTTCGGCCAGGGCTCGCTGCTGATGACCGCCTCGGTCGCGACGGTGGCGATGCTGGGAGCCGGGATGCCCACGGCCCTCGCCGTGCCGCTGGGCATCCTGCTGGCCGGCGGGCTGATGGTGGTGGCGGAGCGGATCGCCATCCGCCCGCTGCTGAAATCCGGCGACAGCATGGGCTGGGTGGTCTCCACGCTGGGGCTCGGCATCTTCCTCCAGGGTTTCGTCTCCACCGTCTTCGGCTCGCAGGCCATCGCCTTCCCGTCGCTGGTCTTCGACAGCCTGGATTCGGTGGACATCGCCGGGGTCCAGGTCTCGTCGCAGTATCTCGCCGTTCTCGGCCTGTCGCTCACCCTGATGGTGGCGATGGAGCTGTTCCTGCGCCGCTCCGCCTGGGGCCGCGCGGTGCGGGCGGTGTCGCACGACGCCGACGCGGCGGCGCTGGCCGGCATTCCGGTGCGCCGGGTGATCGTGCTGTCCTTCGTCGCCAGCGGCGTGCTGGCCGGCATCGCCGGGGTGATGGTCGCGCAGATCACCGGCACCGTCGATCCCAGCTTCGGCTTCAACCTGATGGTGCTGGGCTTTGTAGCGGCGGTCTTCGGCGGCATGGGCAACACCGCCGGCGCCCTGGTCGGCGGCATTGCGCTCGGTGTCATCGAGAAGCTGGTCGGCGGCTACGTCTCCACCGCCGCCGAACACGGCATGGCCTTCGCCATCCTGATGGTGATCCTCGCCATCCGCCCGCAGGGCCTGTTCGGCCGCAAGGAATTCACGAAGGTGTAAGGGCCAGCGATGCGGAATCTCCTCTCCTTCCTCACCCGGACCCCGGTGGTCGCGGCCCTGCTGGTGGCGCTCGGCGTCGCGGCGGAGTTCGTCAGCGGCTCCACCGTGCAGATCTGGTCGTTCCTTCTCGTCAACGTCCTGCTGGCCCAGAGCATCAACCTGCTGACCGGCGTCGCCGGCCAGATTTCGCTGGGCCACGCCGGATTCCTCGGCATCGGCGCCTACGGCTCCGCCCTGCTGATGAAGAACTTCGGGCTTCCGCTGCCGCTGACCCTGCTGTCCGGCGCGGCGATGGGGGCGTTGAGCGGATGGCTGCTGTCCTTCGCCGCCGGTCGGGTGCGCGAGTTCTACCTCGCCATGATGACGCTCGGCTTCGGCATGATCTTCTACGAGGTGGTGCGCGAGTGGACCTCGGTCACCGGCGGCATGATGGGGCTGAGCGGCGTGCCGTCGCCCGGCCTGCGCACGCTGACCCTGTTCGGCTGGTCCGTCGGCCCGACCGCCTATTTCCAGATCATGCTGGCGGTGGTGGCCGGGGTCGTGTGGCTGCTGCGGAACTTCGTCACCAGCCCCTTCGGCCGCGCCTTCTTCGCCATCCATGTCAGCGAGGTGGCCGCCGGCAGCATCGGCGTGCCGCGCGCCCGCACCAAGCGGAACGCCTACATGCTCAGCGCCGCGCTGGCCGGTCTGGCGGGGGGCTTCTACGCCCATCTCGTCGGCTATCTCGGTCCGGAGACCTTCGGGCTTCACCGCTCGGTGGAGGTGCTGGTGATGGCGGTGGTCGGCGGGCTGGGCACGTTGGCCGGGCCGGTGCTGGGCGCAATCGTCTTCACCTATCTGCCGGAGAAGCTCCAGATCTTTGCCGAGTACCAGTTCATGGTCTACGGCCTGATCCTGCTGCTGTCCTTCGTCCTGCTGCCGCGCGGGCTGGCCGGGCTGCTGCTGCCGCGCCCGCGCTTCGCCAAGGACGTGGCGCCGCTGCGGGCCGCGCCCCCCGCCGCTCTGAAACCATCGGGGAGCGGGCCGCTGCTGAGCGCGGAGGGGGTTTCCATCAGCTTCCTCGGGCTGAGGGCGCTCGACAACGCCTCGGTGACGTTGGGGCCGGGGGAGATCCTCGGCCTCGTCGGGCCGAACGGCTCGGGCAAGAGCACGCTGGTCAACATCATCAGCGGCATCTACCGGCCGGGCGACGGGCGCGTGACCTTCGACGGCGCCGCCATCACCGGCCTGCCCGACCACGCGGTGGCGCGGCGGGGGGCCCTGCGCACCTTCCAAGACCCGCGGCTCGTCCCAGCCTTCACGGTGCGCGAGAACGTACTGCTCGGCGGGCACCGGCTCTACCGGCAGAACCCGCTGGCGGCGGCGCTGAACCTGCCGGGCGCCCTGCGCGAGGACGCCGCGATGCTGGGCCGCGCCGACGCCATCATCGCCATGGCCGGCCTGTCGCATCTGGCCGACACGCCGGTGCGCGACCTGCCTTACGGCGACCAGCGGATGACCGAGCTGTCGCGCGTCATCCTGGCCGACCCGCGCCTCGTCATGCTCGACGAGCCGGCGGCGGGCCTGTCGGAGGTCGAACTGGAACGGCTGGGCGGGCTGGTCCGCCATCTGAAGGAACGGGGTGTCGGCGTGATCCTGATCGAGCACCACATGGATTTCCTCAACGAGCTGGTCGACCGCGTGGTCGTGCTGGACAGCGGGCGGGTCATCTACCAGGGCGGCATGGCCGGCATGTACCGCGACCCGGCGGTGGTCGCCGCCTATCTCGGCACCGAAACCCACCCGGGGGAGGCCGTCCATGCCTGACGAGATCAATCTTGCGGGGGGCCTCGAAATCCACGGGCTGGAGGTCCGCTACGGACCGGTCGAGGCGGTGCGCGGCGTTTCGCTGCGGGCCGAGCCGGGGACCATCACCGCCATCCTGGGCGCCAACGGGGCCGGCAAATCCTCGCTGATGAAGGCGATCTCCGGCCTGGTCCCGGCGGCGGCGGGGCGCATCACGCTGGATGGCGACGACATCACGCGGCTTTCCCCGCACGAGCGGGCGCGCCGCGGCTTGTCGCACGCGCTGGAAGGACGCCGGCTGTTCCACCGCATGACGGTGGAGGAGAACCTGAAGGTTGCCTGGGACTTCCGCAACCGCGGCGGCAACTTCCGCGCGGTGGCCGACCGCGTCTACGAGCAATTCCCCATGTTGGCGCCGCGGCGTCAGACCCCGGCGGGGATGCTGTCGGGCGGTCAGCAGCAGATGGTCATCCTGTCGGCGGCGCTGATCCACGAGCCGCGCTACCTGCTGCTCGACGAGCCGTCGCTCGGGCTGGCGCCGGTGATCGTGCAGCAGATCTTCGGCTTCATCGAGTCGGTCTGCCGCGAGCGCGGCACCACCATCCTGCTGTGCGAGCAGGTGGCGGCCATCGCCCTGCGCGTCGCCCATTCCGGCTGCGTGCTGCGGCGCGGGCAGGTGGTGCGCGGCGGTCCGGCGGCGGAGCTGGCCGCCGATCCGGCGCTGTCGGCGGCTTATCTGGGCGGGTGAGGGTGCGGCAGCCGCGTGCCCCCACCCCTGTCTCTTATACACATCTGACGCTGCCGACGATTATACGCGAGTGT
>NZ_JAUQTX010000039.1:0-35446 GCF_059803775.1 Azospirillum sp. UFLA03-27
CTTCACCGTCTTCGTCGTCGTCCAGACCTGGCTGACCCCCATCGAAGGCTACTTCATCGACCGTTACGGCCCCCGCGCCATCGTCGCCTTCGGCGGCGTGATGACCGGCCTCTCCTGGATCGTCGACAGCTACGCCGGCTCGCTCGGCATGCTCTATGTCGGCTCGGCCATCGGCGGCATCGGCGTCGGCTGCGTCTACGCCACCTGCGTCAACAGCGCCCTCAAGTGGTTCCCGGACAAGCGCGGCCTCGCCGTCGGCCTGACCGCGGGCGGCTACGGTGCCGGCTCGGCCGTGACCATCCTGCCGATCGCCAACATGATCCACTCCTCGGGCTACCAGGCGACCTTCTTCTGGTTCGGCCTGCTGCAGGGCACGATCATCCTCATCGCCGCCTACTTCCTGCGCGCCCCGCAGAAGGATCAGGTGAAGGCCTCGACCAAGGTCCTGCAGTCCCGCCGCGACTACACGCTCAAGGAAGCGCTGCAGACGCCGGTCTTCTGGGTCATGATGCTCATGTTCATCTGCACCGTGTCGGGCGGTCTGATGGCGGTGGCCCAGCTCGGCGTGATCGCACACGATCTGGGCGTGAAGGAAGCCCCGATCAGCCTGTTCGGCATCACCATGGCGGCACTGCCCTTCGCGCTGATGCTCGACCGCGTGATGAACGGCATCTCCCGTCCGCTGTTCGGCTTCGTCTCCGACCACATCGGCCGTGAAGCGACGATGTTCATTGCCTTCACCTTCGAAGGCCTCGGCATCCTGATGCTCAGCCGCTTCGGCCACGACCCGATCATGTTCCTGATCCTGTCGGGGCTGGTGTTCCTGGCCTGGGGCGAAGTGTACAGCCTGTTCAGCGCCACCTCGGCGGACACCTTCGGCACCAAGCATGCTGCAAAGATCTACGGCGTCCTGTACTGCGCCAAGGGCGTTGCGGCGCTGCTGGTCCCGCTGGGCAACCTGCTGATGGAAGCCACCGGCACCTGGGCGACCGTGCTCTACATCTGTGCCACCATGGACCTCATCGCGGCCTTCTGCGCCATCGCGGTCCTGCGGCCAATGCTGCGCAAACACCATGCCCGAAACGCCGAACTTGCCGCTCAGCAGGGTGCGGGTGGGCTGGCGGTGCAGCCCGGCCACTGATCGGCCCGCACACTTCCGGTTACGGTCCTCCGATGAAGGCCGCCGCGCACACCCCGCGCGGCGGCCTTTTTCATTCCAGGAAGAAAGGACGGTTGTGGCCCTCGCCGGACTGGTTGAAGCGCTCTGACGACCAGAGGCCGTCCGGCTGCTCGTCCTGCGGATCGGAAGTCCACTCGTCATCCTCCCGCATCAGCAGGGTCAGGCCGTGGCCCATCAGGCCGACCAGGGCGACGAAGGCGATCATCTGGGATTCGAGCATGGGACGGGCTCCGGGCACTCGGGAGGGGGCGTTGCTTTTTGTTGTTGTGATGCAGCATAGCGGCCCGGCTCAGGCTGAGCAATAGGATTTTGTATACCAGATAATGGATACCAGAACCGCGCCAATTGCATTGATTGGGTGGGATTCGCCGTGAATCGCGCCGTGAATCGCATTGACGTGGGTGGGGCGGATCGTTCAGCATGGCGACGTTCCAAGGGGAGCCCCATAGCACGGGGCTGAGATGATGCCGTAAGGCGCCGAACCCTTTGAACCTGATCCGGGTCGTACCGGCGTAGGGACAGGAACAAACGGGCCACGGTCACGCGCACCCCCATCGCGCACCCCTCCATGGGGACCGCTCCGGTCGTCCGTTCTGCCACTCCGTCACACCCGGGTCTCCAACGATCCTATGTGCGATGGAGATCCATAGCAGATGCCCGACTCTCTTCCCCCTGCTTCGAAAGACGCCGCGCCGTCGGACCATTTCTCGGTGACGACCGGCCCGCTGCCGTCGTCCAGCAAGGTCCATGTGGCCGGGGAGCGCTTCCCCGACCTGCGCGTGGCGATGCGCGACATCCATGTCGGCGGTGGCGAGCCGCCGGTGCGCGTCTACGACACCTCAGGCCCTTACAGCGATCCCGCCGTGCAGACCGACATCCGCCGCGGCCTGGCGGAGCTGCGCCGCTCCTGGATCGAGGCCCGCGGCGACGTCGAGGCCTATGAGGGCCGCGAGGTCCGTCCGGAAGACGACGGGCTGCGCGTCGGCGAGACGCGCGCCGTGCCCGTCTTCGACCGCGCCGGGCGCCGTCCGCTGCGCGGCAAGCCGGGCCGGGCGGTCACGCAGATGGCCTACGCCCGCGCCGGCATCGTCACGCCGGAGATGGAGTACATCGCCGTCCGCGAGAATCTGGGCCGCCAGCGGCTGGCCGAGGCGGCGGCGCGGGACGGTGACGACTTCGGCGCCTCGATCCCCGACCATGTGACCCCGGAGTTTGTCCGCGACGAGGTGGCGCGCGGGCGGGCGATCATCCCGTCCAACATCAACCACCCCGAATCGGAGCCGATGATCATCGGCCGCAACTTCCTCACCAAGATCAACGCGAACATCGGCAATTCCGCCGTCGCGTCCTCGGTGGGGGAGGAGGTCGACAAGATGGTCTGGTCGATCCGCTGGGGTGCTGACACCGTCATGGACCTGTCCACCGGCCGCAACATCCACACCACCCGTGAATGGATTCTGCGCAACAGCCCGGTCCCCATCGGCACCGTGCCGATCTATCAGGCGCTGGAGAAGGTCGGCGGCAAGGCCGAGGACCTGACCTGGGAGATCTTCCGCGACACGCTGATCGAGCAGGCGGAGCAGGGGGTGGACTATTTCACCATCCACGCCGGCATCCGTCTGGCGCACATCCCGCTGACCGCGAAGCGCACCACCGGCATCGTGTCGCGCGGCGGCTCGATCATGGCGAAATGGTGCCTGTCGCATCACCGCGAGAGCTTCCTCTACGAGCGGTTCGAGGAGATCTGCGAGATCATGAAGGCGTACGACGTCGCCTTCTCGCTGGGTGACGGTCTGCGCCCCGGCTCCATCGCCGACGCCAACGACGCCGCCCAGTTCGCCGAGCTGGAGACATTGGGCGAGCTGACCAAGATCGCGTGGAAGCACGACGTGCAGGTGATGATCGAGGGGCCGGGCCATGTGCCCATGCACAAGATCAAGGCCAACGTCGACAAGCAGCTTGCGCTGTGCGGCGAGGCGCCCTTCTACACGCTCGGGCCGCTGACCACCGACATCGCGCCGGGCTACGACCACATCACCAGCGCCATCGGTGCCGCCATGATCGGCTGGTTTGGCACGGCGATGCTCTGCTACGTCACGCCGAAGGAGCATTTGGGGCTGCCGGACCGCGACGACGTGAAGGTGGGTGTGGTCACCTACAAGATCGCCGCCCACGCCGCCGACCTCGCCAAGGGCCATCCCGGCGCCCAGGAACGCGACGACGCCTTGTCGCGCGCCCGTTTCGAGTTCCGCTGGCGCGACCAGTTCCACCTGTCGCTCGACCCGGAGACGGCGGAGCGCTTCCACGACCAGACCCTGCCGGCGGAAGGGGCGAAGGTCGCGCATTTCTGTTCGATGTGCGGACCGAAGTTCTGCTCGATGAAGATCACGCAGGAGGTGCGGGAATACGCCAACTCCGGCATGGCCGAGATGTCGGAGAGCTTCCGCGCCAAGGGCGGGGAGATCTACCTGGAGGAGGGGCAGGCGGCGGACTGACCTCCCAAATCGAAAAGGGGGCGCCCTTGCAGGCGCCCCCTCGCTTCGGCTCCTTCCCCAAGGCGGGGGGAGGGGAAGAGAGCGTCAGGACATGGCCGTTACGCTTCGGCCGCCCGACGCGGTCAGCGACTCCGCCGCCATGCGGTTGCGCATCGGGCGCAGGACGAACAGGGCCAGCACCGCGGCCAGCGCGTTGACGGCGGCGGCCAGCAGGAAGACAGCGTGCCAGCTTCCCGTCGCGTCGGCGATGATGTTGGCGAAGGGGATCAGCAGCGCCGCCGTGCCCTTGGCGGTGTAGAGCAGCCCGGCGTTGCTGGCGGCGAACTTCGACCCGAAGGTGTCGGCGCAGCAGGCCGGGAACAGGCTGTAGATCTCGCCCCAGGTGAAGAAGACCAGACCGGTCAGCAGCACGAAGGCCACCGGGTCGCGGCCGTAGAGGCTGAGCGCGACGATGCCCACCGCCTCGATGGCGAAGGCGATGAACATGGTGTTCTCGCGCCCGATGTGGTCGGACACCCAGCCGAAGAACGGGCGGGTCAGCCCGTTCAGCACCCGGTCGATGGACAGGGCGAAGGTCAGGGCGGGCAGGGTCAGGCCGAGGATGCTGACCGGAGCGTGGGCCAGCCCGAAATCCTGGGCGATGGGGCCGAGCTGGGCCGTCGCCATCAGCCCGCCGCCGGCCACCATGACGAACATGGCGTACATGACCCAGAAGACCGGTGTGCGGACCATCTGGCTCGGCGTGTATTGCCGCTGCGCGGGCGGGGTGGCGAAGCCGCCGCGGGCGAGCGGAGCGGACGGCGGGGCGACCAGCAGCCAGGCGAGCGCGAAGACCACCAGCCCCTGTCCCAGCCCGAAGGCCATGAAGGTCGCCTCGTAGCCCGAGGTCTCGATCATCGTGGCGATGGGCACCACCGTCAGGGCGGAGCCGGCTCCGAAGCCTGCCGCAGTGATGCCGGCGGCCAGACCGCGCCGGTCGGGAAACCATTTCAGCGCGTTGCCGACGCAGGTGCCGTAGACGGCGCCCGCCCCGATGCCGCCGATGGCCGCGGCGACGTAGAGCACGAGCAGCGAATCCGCCACCGCGTTCAGCGCCCAGGAGGCGGCGCAGAGCACCGAGCCGAACAGCACGACGATCCGCGGGCCGAAGCGGTCCACGAACCAGCCCTCGACGGGCACCAGCCATGTTTCGGTGACGATGAAGATGGTGAAGGCCACCTGGATGGCCGCACGGCCCCAGCCGTGCTTGTCGTCGATGGGTTCGACGAAGAGGGTCCATCCGTACTGCAGATTGGCGATCATCGACATGCAGATGACGCCGGCAAGCAACTGCATCCAACGCCCGCCGACAGGCAGGGCGCTTTGCGCACCGGTTTGGCGCATATGGTTCCTCCCGGATGGTCCGCGATCTCGTTCTTGTCCTGGCGCGCGCGGGGTGCGTTCGGTGCCCGACCGCTTCGCTTTATCCTTCGAACAGGGCAATCCGGATGCATGCCGTTGGCATGCCAGACGCCATATTCGTGATGCCTTGACGGTGAGTGTGGCGGATAATCCGTGGAGTCATCAACAAATTTTCGTGAGCGGGCGCCGCCCTGGCCATAAGTGATATATTAAATCGGCCGGCGGCGCCCCACCCGTCACAGGACCAGAACAGCGCGGAAGTCGTTGACGTTGGTCAGGGTCGGCCCGGTCACCAGCAGGTCGCCGAGCGCGCTGAAGAAGCTGTAGCCGTCGTTGTCGGCCAGCCGTTCCTTGGCGTTGACACCGGCCTCGGCGGCGCGGGCCAGCGTGTCGGGGGAGAGCAGGGCGCCGGCGTTGTCCTCCGTCCCGTCGATGCCGTCGGTGTCGGCGGCCAGAGCGTGCACGCCCTTCATCCCGTCCAGCGCTACGGTCAGCGCCAGAAGGAACTCGGCGTTGCGCCCGCCGCGCCCCTTGCCGCGCACGGTCACCGTGGTCTCGCCGCCGGACAGCAGGACGCAGGGCTTGGCCGCCGGCTGGTCGTGCTCGACGATCTGGCGGGCGATGCCGGCATGGACGAGCGCCACCTCGCGCGACTCGCCCTCCAGGGCGTTGCCGAGGATGACCGGAGTGACGCCGGCCTTGCGGGCGACCTCCGCCGCGCGCTCCAGCGCCATCTGCGGGGTGGCGACGAGGATCGTGCTGACGCGCTCCAGCCGCGGGTCGCCGGGCTTCGGGCTCTCGTCGCGCCCAGCCAGCAGATGGTCCATGACCGGCTGCGGCGGGGTGATGCCATACTTCTCCAGCACGGCCAGCGCGTCGGCGTAGCTGGTCGGGTCCGGCACGGTGGGGCCGGAGGCGATCACCGACAGGTCGTCGCCCGGCACGTCGGAGATGACCAGCGAGACCACCCGCGCCCTGGTCGCCGCAGCCAGCCGCCCGCCCTTGATCGCGGACAGGTGCTTGCGCACGCAGTTCATCTCGGTGATGTTCGCCCCGGACCGGAGCAGCGCCTTGGACACCGCCTGCTTGTCGGCCATCGAGATGCCCGGTGCCGGCAGAGCGAGCAGGGCGGAGCCGCCGCCGGAGATCAGGCAGAGCATCAGGTCGTCGGGGCCGAGCGAGGCGGCGATGTCGAGGATGCGCTTCGCCGCCTGCTGGCCGGCCTCGTCGGGGACGGGGTGCGACGCTTCGACCACCTCGATCCGCTCGCAGGGCAGGTTGTGGCCGTAGCGGGTGACGACCAGACCGGACAGCGGACCCTTCCAGTGATCCTCAACCGCCTTCGCCATGGAGGCCGCGGCCTTGCCGGCGCCGACGACGACCGTGCGGCCCTTCGGCGGCTCCGGAAGATGCGGCGGCACGCACAGCGCCGGCTGCGCCGAGGCGACGGCGGCGCGGAACATGTCGGTCAGAAGCGCGCGGGGATCGGTGGTCGTCATGGTCTGGTTCTGTCCCTTCCCTGAGCCGCGCCGTTCACCGGCGCCGGTCCTCATGTGCTGGGAATGCTAACGGATTTGGCGCGGGGGGCAATGGGGAGGAGAGCCCCTATAACCCTCTCCCCTCTGGGGAGAGGGGAGGGTGAGGGGGATGTGCTTTTGCCGGACGATCCGGCACGTACAACCCCCTCACCCCAACCCTCTCCCCAGAGGGGAGAGGGAGATGAAGCTCAACCTCACTCCGCGGGTTCGGTCACGCGGTGGTTCTGGCCGATCTCGTGGTTGGCGAGCAGCTCCAGCGCGCGGACCATGCCGGAGTGGTCCCAGGCCTTGCCGCCCTGGGCGGCGCAGGCGTTGAACAGCTCCTGGCAGGTCGCCGTGTTGGGCAGCGACACACCGAGCGCGCGGGCGCCGGACAAGGCCAGGTTCAGGTCCTTCTGGTGCAGCTCGATGCGGAAGCCCGGATCGAAGGTGCGCTTCACCATACGCTCGCCATGCACCTCCAGGATGCGCGAGGAGGCGAAGCCGCCCATCAGGGCCTGACGGACCTTCGCCGGGTCGGCGCCGGCCTTGGACGCGAACAGCAGGGCCTCGCCCACCGCCTCGATGGTCAGTGCGACGACGATCTGGTTGGCGACCTTCGTCGTCTGGCCGTCGCCGTTGCCGCCGACCAGCGTGATGTTCTTGCCCATTTTCTCGAACAGCGGCTTCACCGTCTCGAAGGCCTTGTCCGGGCCGCCGACCATGATGGTCAGCGAGGCGGCTTTGGCGCCGACCTCACCGCCGGACACCGGGGCGTCGAGATAGTCGCAGCCCAGCTCGTTGATGCGCTGGGCGAAGGCCTTCGTCTCGATCGGGGAGATCGAGGACATGTCCACGACGATCTTGCCGGCGGACAGCCCCTCGGCGACGCCGTTCGGGCCGAACAGGGCTGCCTGCACATGGGGGGTGTCGGGGACCATCGTGAAGATGATGTCGGCCTTCTGCGCCACCTCGCGGCTGGAGCCGCAGGCCGTGGCGCCCTTGGCCAGCAGGTCTTCCGGGGCCGGGTTGATGTCGTAGACGAACAGGGTGTGGCCGGCGTCGGCCAGATGAGCGGCCATGGGACGGCCCATGATGCCGAGACCGATGAATCCAACGTTCATGGCTGTGTCCTCAAATCTTCTGTGTTCGGGCGGTCGAAACGGGGTGGGCGATCAGGTGGCGGTCATTAGGCGGCGGCCCTCAGGCGGCTACGGTCTCGCCGGGGGTGGCGGCGCGCATCCAGCCCAGCCCTTCGCTGGTCCCCTTGGCCGGCTTGTACTCGCAGCCGACCCAGCCGTCGTAGCCGATCCGGTCGAGCGCCGCGAAGACGAAGGGGTAGTTGATCTCGCCGGTGCCCGGCTCGTTGCGGCCCGGATTGTCGGCGATCTGGACATGCGCGATCTTCGGCAGCAGGCGCTGGATGGTCGGGACGAGATCGCCCTCCATGATCTGCATGTGATAGACGTCGTATTGGATGAAGAGGTTGTCGGAGCCGACGGCCTCCAGAATCCGTTCCGCCTGCGCGGTGTTGGTCAAATAGAAGCCCGGAATGTCGCGGGTGTTGATCGGCTCGACCAGGAAGCGGATGCCGGCCTGCTTCAGCGCCTTGGCGGCGAAGGACAGGTTGTCGACGAAGGTGCGCTCCAGCGCGTCCGCGGCCACGCCCGCCGGGGCCTTGCCGGCGAGGCAGTTGATCTGCTTGCAGCCCAACGCCGTGGCGTATTCGATGGCGCGGCCCACCCCGTCCTGGAACTCGCCCACGCGGTCCGGAAGGACGGCGATGCCGCGCTCGCCCGCGTCCCAGTCGCCCGCCGGCAGGTTGTGCAGAACCTGGGTCAGCCGGTTGGCGGCCAGCCGCTCGACCAGCGCGTCCTTCTCGAAGGCATAGGGGAACAGATACTCGACCCCGGTAAAGCCGTCCTTCGCCGCCGCGGCGAAGCGGTCGAGGAAGGGCAGCTCGTTGTAGAGCATCGTCAGGTTGGCGGCGAACTTGGGCATGTCTCTCTCCCGGATGTTCGTTTCGGGCCGGATGTTCGTTACGGACTTGGCCGGTTGGCGGTCAGGATCGAAGGGTGACGGTGGGGCGTCAATGCAGGGATGACGCTTTTTCACCCTGCGGAACTGTGGATATGGCGGAGCCGCTTGCCCCCACCCTGACCCTCCCCCGCTTCGCAGGGGAGGGGATTTGGGCGCGCGGCGTGTCGATCAGACCCGCACCAGCTCCGGCTCGTCCGCGGGCACGTCCAGCAGGTCCTCGAACTCGGTGATGTTGTTGATCTCCGTGCCCATGGCGATGTTGGTGACGCGCTCCAGGATGACCTCGACGACCACCGGGACCTGGAATTCGTCCATCCACTGCTGCGCTTGCGCGAAGGCGGATTGCAGATTGTCCGGGTCGGTGACGCGGATGGCCTTGCAGCCCAGACCCTCGGCCACCGCGACGTGGTCCACGCCGTAGACGCCGATTTCCGGGGCGTTGATGTTCTCGAAGGAAAGCTGGACCTGGAAATCCATCTGGAAGGCGCGCTGCGCCTGCCGGATCAGCCCGAGATAGCTGTTGTTCACCAGGACGTGGATGTAGGGCAGCTTGAACTGAGCGCCCACCGCCAGCTCCTCGATCAGGAACTGGAAGTCGTAGTCGCCGGACAGAGCGACGATCTTGCGCTTCGGATCGGCCACCCGCACACCGAGCGCCGCCGGCAGGGTCCAGCCGAGCGGGCCGGCCTGACCGCAATTGATCCAATGGCGCGGCTTGTAGACGTGCAGGAACTGCGCGCCGGCGATCTGCGACAGGCCGATGGTCGAGACGTAGCAGACGTCCTCGCCGAAGGCGCTGTTCATCTCCTGATAGACGCGCTGCGGCTTGATCGGCACGTTGGCGAAGTCGGACTTGCGCAGCATGGAGCGCTTGCGGACTTGGCAGGTCTTCACCCACTCCGACCAGTCGCGCAGCTTGCCGGCGGCCTTCCACTCCTTCGCCACCTCAATGAAGAGGTCGAGAGCGGCACCGGCGTCGGACACGATGCCCAGGTCCGGCGCGAAGACGCGGCCGATCTGGGTCGGCTCGATGTCCACATGCACGAACTTGCGGCCCTTGGTGTAGACGTCGACCGAACCGGTGTGGCGGTTGGCCCAGCGGTTGCCGATGCCCAAAACGACGTCGGACGCCAGCATGGCGGCGTTGCCGTAGCGGTGGGCGGTCTGCAGACCGACCATGCCGGCCATCAGCGGGTGATCGTCCGGAATGGCGCCCCAGGCCATCAGGGTCGGGATGACCGGCAGGCCGGCGATCTCGGCGAACTCGACCAGACGGTCGCTGGCGTCGGCGTTGATGATGCCGCCGCCGGCCACCAGCAGCGGGCGCTCCGCCGCGTTCAGCATCTCCAGCGCCTTCTCGACCTGGGCGCGGGTCGCCGCCGGCTTGTAGGTCGGCAGCGGCTGGTAGGTGTCGGGATCGAACTCGATCTCGGCCATCTGCACGTCGATTGGCAGGTCGAGCAGGACCGGGCCGGGGCGGCCGGAGCGCATCAGGTGGAAGGCCTGCTGGAAGGCGTAGGGGACCTGGCCCGGCTCCAGCACGGTGACCGCCCACTTGGCGACCGGCTTGGCGATGGACGGGATGTCCACGGCCTGGAAATCCTCCTTGTGCAGGCGGGCGCGCGGCGCCTGGCCGGTGATGCACAGGATCGGAATGGAGTCGGCGGAGGCCGAATAGAGGCCCGTGATCATGTCGGTGCCGGCGGGGCCGGAGGTGCCGATGCAGACGCCGATGTTGCCGGCCTTGGCGCGCGTGTAGCCTTCGGCCATATGCGACGCGCCTTCGACATGGCGCGCAAGAACGTGGCCGATGCGGCCGTTGCGTTGCAGCGCCGCGTAGAACGGATTGATGGCCGCTCCGGGGACGCCAAAGCAAACGGACACGCCTTCTTTTTCCAGGACATGCACCGCCGCTTCAATCGCCATCATCCTAGCCATGGCTTGGTCTCCTCCCTCGCGTAACGGGTCGCTGTTGCGTTGGATTGAGCTTTCATCAGCGGGGCGGCTATTGGCAAAGTATTGGCGAATCCTTTCCGCGTGATGGAAATCGCGCCGAACGGGGCAGTCCTTCACGGCGCAGTGGACAATTATGCTGCACTTGCACAGTCCCGATGGCGCTGTCATCGTGGTTGGATGATGGCGATCCCGAGTCCCCGCCTCCTGGCGATCACGGACCGGCGGCAGGCGGCGCAGCCCCTGCCGGATCTGGCGGCGCGGCTGTTCGCTGGGGGCTTGCGCTGGCTGTCGCTGCGCGAGAAGGATCTCGACGAATCCCGGCAGATCGCCCTGGCGCACGCGCTGGTGGAGCGGGCGCGGCCCTGGGGGGCGGTGGTCACGCTGCATGGCGACCCGGATCTGGCGCTGGCCGCGGGGACGGACGGCGTGCATCTGCCGGAGGGGGCCGATGTCGCGGCGGCTCGGCGGCGGCTCGGCCCCGGCGCGGTGGTTGGGCTCTCTGCCCACGACGCGGAAGGGATTCGGCGGGCCGCGGCGGGCGGGGCAGACTACGTCACGTTGTCGCCCATCTTTCCGTCGCCGAGCAAGCCGGGGTACGGCCCGCCGCTTGGGACGGAGGGGCTGAGACGCTTGGCCGCGGAGAGTTCCCTGCCGATCATCGCGCTCGGCGGCGTGGAGTCGGGCAATATCGGAGACTGTCTGGTCGCGGGAGCCGCCGGAGTGGCGGTCATGGGTGCGGTGATGCGGACACCGGACCGCCTGTCCGGTCTGCTCAAGGCCTTGAAAGGCGGACAACCGTAAGGATGGGGGCCGGGCGAAGCCGTCCTTTCCTTATCGTGGTCCTGGACTTTTCAGTCCGAAATGTGCATCTGGTATCTCATATACGAAAACGATGCGATGCCTTTCGCACGACCGGGCCGGCGCACAGTGGGGTGTTTCCGG
Organism: Azospirillum sp. UFLA03-27; assembly: GCF_059803775.1. Classification (NCBI taxonomy): domain Bacteria; kingdom Pseudomonadati; phylum Pseudomonadota; class Alphaproteobacteria; order Rhodospirillales; family Azospirillaceae; genus Azospirillum; species Azospirillum sp. UFLA03-27. Next base: position 11,532 of record NZ_JAUQTX010000039.1, read on the forward strand.
ACGGCCAGCATTGAGGAACGGTGCCGACCATGAACCCTCCGCCGATCAACGTCCAGCCGCTCGACACCGGATCGACCTTCCGCGCTCAAGCGTATCATGCGTTGAAGCAAGCCATCTCGCAAATGGACATCTACGACCATAACGAGGAGATCCGGCTTGAGGAGCGGCAGCTCAGCGAGTTGCTGGGCGTCAGCCGGACGCCGATCCGCGAGGCGCTGACCCTGTTGGAGCAGGAGGGGTTCATCCGCCTCCAGCCGCGCCGGGGCATCTTCGTCATCCGCAAGACCAAGGCCGAGATCGTCGAGATGATCCAGGTCTGGGCGGCGCTGGAGAGCATGGCCGGGCGTATGGTCGCGACGCAGGCCACCGACGAGGACATCCGCACCCTGTGGGATCTGTTCCGCAATTTCGAGATGCGGAACCCCAAGGAGCATGTCAACGAATACTCCGACGCCAACATCGCCTTCCACAAGAGCATCATCCGGCTCAGCGGGTCCAAGCTGATTCAGGAGATGACCGACAACCTGTTCATCCACATCCGCGCGATCCGCAAGCTGACTATCGGCCAGGACAACCGGGCGGAGCGGTCGATCAACGACCACAAGGAAATCATCAAGGCCCTGGAACGCCGCGACGTCGATCAGGCCGAACACCTGATCCGCGACCACACGCTGGGTCTGGCGGCGCACGTCGAGAAGCATTGCGATTTCCTGGAGTGAGGGGCGACTTCCTGGAGTGAAGGTGCCCCGCCCCCGGTGAGGAGGGAAGGGCACCGATACGGGATCAGGCCGGCACGTGGGTCTTGACCGCGGCGGCAGTTTCGGCCGCGCTGTTCAGGCCGTTCGCGGTGATCGTGACCACGCGCAGGCTGTTGGTGGTGCCGGGCGTTCCGAAGGGGACGCCAGCCGTCACGATCAGCGACTGGCCGGGCGTGCCGATGCCTTCCTGGGCGGCGACGAGGCTCGCCCGCTCGACCATCTCCGCGAAATTCGCCACGTCGGCGGTCCAGACCGGATGCACGCCCCAGGCCAGCGACAGCAGCCGGGCGGTCCCGCGTTCGGCGCTGAGGCCGAGGATCGGCACGGTCGGCCGCTCGCGCGAGGCGCGCCGCGCGGTGGAGCCGGTGCTGGTGAAGGTGGCGATGCCGGCGGCCGAGATGGTCTCGGCGATCTGGCGCGCCGCGGCGGACAGGGCGTCCGGGGTGGTCGCCTCCGGGCTCGGATGCTCGGAGTCCATGATGCGGCGGTAGAGGGGGTCGCGCTCGACCCGGCGGATGATGCGGTCCATCATCGCCACGGCCTCCACCGGATGCTTGCCCGACGCGGATTCCGCCGACAGCATCACGGCGTCCGACCCGTCATAGACGGCGGTCGCCACGTCCGACGCCTCGGCGCGCGTCGGCGTCGGCTCGGTGATCATGGATTCCAGCATCTGCGTGGCAACAATCACCGGTTTGCCGGCGGCGCGGCTCAGGCGGATCATCCGCTTCTGCAGGCCGGGCACGTCCTCCGGGGGCAGTTCCACGCCGAGGTCGCCGCGGGCCACCATCACCGCGTCCGACAGAGCGATGATCTCCTCCAGCCGGGGCAAGGCGGCGGGCTTCTCCACCTTGGTCATGATGTGGGCGCGGTCGCCGATCAGGGCGCGCGCTTCCAGGATGTCCTCGGGCCGCTGCACGAAGCTGAGGCCGATCCAGTCCACGCCCAGCGTCAGGCCGAACTGCAGGTCGCTGCGGTCCTTCTCCGACAGGGCGCTGAGGGCCAGCGTGGTGCCGGGGACGTTCATGCCCTTGCGGTCGGACAGCGTGCCGCCGACCATGACCTCGGTCTCGGCGTGGTCGGGGCCGCAGCTCAGCACGCGCAGGCGCATGCGCCCGTCGTTCAGCAGAAGTTCGTGGCCCGGCTCCAGGCTGGCGAAGATCTCCGGATGCGGGACGCAGACGCGGCTGCGGTCGCCGGGGGTCGGGTCCAGGTCGAGGCGGAAGCGGTCGCCGCCGGCCAGGATCACCGCCACCTCCTTGAAGGTGCCGACGCGCAGCTTCGGGCCCTGAAGATCGAGAAGCACGCCGATGGGGCGCCCGACCGTCTCCTCGACCGCGCGGATCTGGCGGTAGCGCTCGGCGTGGTCGCGCTGCGTGCCGTGGCTGGCGTTTAGGCGGAAGACATCCACGCCGGCCTCGGCGAGGGCGAAAATCTGGCTGTAGGTCGAGCTGGCCGGCCCCAGAGTGGCGACGATCTTGGTGCTGCGGTTGCGCTGCATGGCGCGGGCCTCCTGAGAGGGCGATGACTTGACAATGACTGGGTGGTGCTTGGAGTGATGCTGCGGCCGGGGCGGGGCGGGGGTCAAACCGGCGCTATGGCTTTTCCACATAGCGGGAAGTCACACGGTTGGTTTGACCGGGAGTGAGCCGTCGGCGGACACTGAACGCCCGCGATCAGCCAGGACGATGCCATGAACACGCCTGTCGAGCCGCTTTCCGCCGCCGGCCTGATCCTTTTGCGCGACAGCGTGGATGGGCTGGAGGTCTTCATGATCCAGCGCCACCGCGACCTTCGTTTCGCGCCCGGCGCCACGGTGTTTCCCGGCGGGCGGCTGGACGCGGAGGACAGCGAGCTTCCCTGGCGGGAGCTGTCGCTGCCGCTGACCGACGACATGCCGCAGCGGATGGCCGCGATCCGCGAGGCGTTCGAGGAGTGCGGGCTGCTGATGACCGGCGGCCCGGTGGACGCTGCTCTTCTTGACGGGCTGCGCAGCGCGTCGGGAGGGACCTTCCTGGGCCGGCTGCTGGCGGCAGGGCTGGAACCGGACGTGGCGGCGCTGGTGCCCTTTGCCCGCTGGGTCACGCCGGAGAGCGTGTGGCGGCGCTACGACACGCTCTTCTTCCTCGCCAAGGCGCCGCCGCGCCAGACCGCCGTGGTCGACGGGGTGGAGGCGGTCGCCGGATTCTGGGGCACCCCGCGGGCCATCCTGGCCGAGGCGGAGGCGGAACGGCTGTCGTTGGTCTTCGCCACCCGCATGACCCTGCTGCGTCTGGCCGGCTGCCGCACGGTCCGCCACGCGATGGAGGAGGCCGCGCGCTTCCATCCCCTGACCCCCATCCTGCCCCGTCCCGCCGACACCCCCGAGGGGCCAGCGTTGTGCATCCCGGAAGGTCTCGGTTACCCCCTGACCCGAGTTCCGCTGGAGCAGGCGCGGCTGGGCTGAGCGCCCAGGCCGTCCGGGGTTCGCGTCGCGCATTTCTGGTGAACAATTCGCCTAAAATTCCGCTATGCAGAATTTCCCGTGCCTTTTTCCGCCGCCGAAGCGTTATCGTCGCAAATGCGACTATTTGTGCATTGCACTCAGTTCGTAAAATGGCATTATGAGGAAATAAGATATCTGTTTGACCGGAAAAATTTTCTGTTCATGTCCATAGGGTGCCTGAACACCACGCCGACGCGAGGATAGGTCCATGCTCCACCAGTCCATCATCCAAGGCTCCACCGATACCAGCGGCGCCATCGCCGTCGGTGCCGCCGTGGTTGCCGGGCACCCGGCGCTGCCGGCGGCCAATGGACAGGCGGCCAATGGACAGGCGATCACTGGGCAGCGGTGGGTCTACGCCTTCGGCTGCGGCGATGCGGAAGGGCACGGCGGCATGCTGGCGGAGCTGGGCGGCAAGGGCGCCGGGCTGGCCGAGATGGCGCGGCTGGGCGTGCCGGTGCCGCCGGGCTTCACCATCGTGGCGGAGGCCAGCCGCCGGCACCGCGCCGGGCAGGGCGGCTTTCCCGCCGGGCTGACGGCTCAGGTCGAGGAGGCGCTGTCCCGGCTGGAAAGCGTCGCGGGCGCGCGCTTCGGCGGGTCGGAGAACCCGCTGCTGGTGTCCGTCCGTTCGGGCGCGCGGGCCTCGATGCCCGGCATGATGGACACCATCCTGAATCTCGGCCTGACCGACGCGACGGTGAAGGGGCTGGCGGCGTGCAGCGGCGACGCCCGCTTCGCCTACGACTGCTACCGTCGGCTGATCCAGACCTACGGCACAGTGGTGCAGGGGGTGGGCGCCCACGCCTTTGACGCGGCGCTGGAGGCCTACAAGGAGGGGGGCGGGCTGACCCGCGACGCCGACCTGGGCGCCGCCGACTGGCGCGCCGTGGCCGCCGCCTACCGCGAGCTGATCGAGCGCGAGGCGGGGGAGCCCTTCCCGCAGGACGCGCGGACCCAGCTCTACGCCGCCATCGGGGCCATCTTCCGCTCCTGGAGCAACGCCCGCGCCGTGGCCTTCCGGGCGGTGCACGGCATTCCCGACGATTGGGGCACCGCGGCGACCGTGCAGGCGATGGTGTTCGGCAACCGCGGCATCGCCTCCGGCACCGGCGTCGCCCACAGCCGCGATCCCTCCACCGGTGAGGCCGCACTGTGCGGCGAGTTCCTGCCCGACGCCCAGGGCGAGGACATTGTGTCCGGCCTGCGCACGCCGGGGCCGTTGGCCGGGACGGACGCCTCGCTGGAAGCCGTCGCCCCCGAGGCCTTCGCCGAGCTGGGCCGCATCGCCGACCGACTGGAACGCCATTTCGGAGACATGCAGGAGATCGAGTTCACCGTCCAGCAGGGCCGCCTGTTCATCCTCCAGTCGCGCTCCGGCAAGCGGACGCCGGAAGCGGGAGTGCGCATCGCCACAGAGATGGCGCAGGCCGGCATCATCTCGCGGGCCGAGGCGGTGCGGCGCGCCGACCTGCCGGCGCTTGCGGACAGCCTGCGGCCCATCGCCGATCCGGACGCCCCCCGCGAGGTGATCGCCCGCGGTCTGCCGGCCTCTTCCGGCGCTGCCACGGGTGCGGCGGTCTTCACGTCGGACGAGGCCGTCCGGCTGGCGGCGGAGGGCGTGGCGGTGGTGCTGTGCCGTCCGGAAACCTCTCCCCACGATGTGCACGGCATGCAGGTGGCTTGCGCTGTGGTGACCGCCCGCGGCGGAGCGACCAGCCACGCCGCCACCGTCGCCCGCGCCATGGGGCTGCCCTGCGTCACCGGAGCGCGCATGCTGCGCGTCGATCCGGCGGCCGGCGTGATGACGGTGGGCGACCTGACCATCCGGGCGGGTGAGATCATCACTGTGGACGGCGGGGCGGGCCATGTGATCCTGGGCAGCGTGCCGATGATCCGCCCCGAGCCGCCGGAGGCCGTGGCGCTGCTGCTGCGCTGGGCCGAGGGCATCGGCGAGTGATGGCTTGAAGCCATGAAAAAGGCCCGTCGTCCGAGGGGACGACGGGCCTTTTGGCTGGGGCCTTTTCGCTTCCGCCGGGTTCGCGGTCAGTGGGCGTAGACCGGGGATTCCTGAGCCGGGGGTTGGGTGTGGGCGACCATCTCGGTGAGCTGGAGCTTGGTGAAGTCGCGGGCGCTGACGACGCCGACCAGCGTGGAGCCGTCGAGCACCGGGAGATGGCGGATGTGGTGGCGGTCCATCAGTTCCAGCGCGTGGACGAGGCTGTCGTCGGGCGAGCAGGTCTGCGGCGCGCGCGACATCAGCATGAAGACCGGCGTCTTCAGGACCGATGCGCCGCGCTCCAGCAGGGCGTAGACGACGTCGCGTTCCGACAGCATGCCGGCCACGGCGTTGCCCTCGGTCCGGCAGACGTCCTTGACCACCAGAGCGCTGATGTTCTCCGACCGCATCAGCCGGATCGCCTCCTCGATGGTTTCGCCGGAACGGACGGTGACGACGCGGGATTCCTTGGTCCGAAGAATGTCGGCGACTTTCATGGCGAGCCCTCCACCAGACAGCGGGTTGCGTAAGCGCGCCCTGCACGGAGACCCCCGCGGGGGACCGGAGCTTGACCGGTGGAACCGCGTCGGGCCGGTCGAAGGCCGTCGGCGGCACCTGGGCATCGGGCAGTGGCAGGCGATGGATATTTGGTATACCAGATGCCACGGCGCGTCAATGGCTAATATAGCAAACAATCAGTGGAATCGCATTTTGTGTGACGATGTCGCCGAACCGCGCGGCCACACCCTTGGCGCTTGCCCGCCTCCTATGGCGTTTGTCAGGGTGCCCACAACGATAGCTGGCATGCCAAATACTTAGAAAAGCTGACGGTGGGGGTGCGATGCTTGCCATGGTGCTGCTGATGGTCGCGGCGTTCGCGTCGGGCGTTCTCAACGCGGTTGCCGGGGGCGGGGCCTTCATCACTTTCCCGGCGCTGCTGTTCGCCGGGGTGCCGCCGGTCAGCGCCAACGTGTCGAGCACCGTCGCCCTGTTCCCCGGCCAGATGGCCAGCGCCTGGGCCTACCGCAACGAGATCCGCGGCGTGACGGAGGTCAGCGTCACCGCCTTCTCCGTGGTCAGCCTCGTCGGCGGCGTGGTCGGGGCCGTCCTGCTGCTGACCACGCCGGACCGCGCCTTCGCCGGGCTGGTGCCGTGGCTGCTGCTGTTCGCGACGGCGGTCTTTGCGGTCGGCAGCTTCATGCCGGCCCTGGCCGCCCGGCTGCGGCTGGGGGGCCGTTCCGTGCTGGTCGTCCAGTTCGTCATCGCCGTCTATGGCGGCTATTTCGGCGGCGGGATCGGCTTCCTGATGCTGGCGGCGCTGACCCTGTTCGGCCTGCGCGACATCCACGCCATGAACGGGCTGCGCATCCTGCTGGCCGCGCTGATGAACGGCGCGGCGGTCGCGGCCTTCTGCCTGTCCGACGCGGTGTCCTGGCCGGAAACCGCCGTCATGGCGGTGTCGGCTATCGCCGGCGGCTACGTCGGTGCCCATGCGGCGAAGCGGGTCAGCCGCGACGTGATGAAGTGGGTGGTGGTGTCGATCGGCGTGGGGCTGACCCTGTACTTCTTCATCAAGGGCGCCGGGGCCTGAGGGCGCCCCACGCCGGGTCTTGTCAGGGCTGGCCGGGAACGGCGATGGGACGCAGCCCCTTGGCGTAGCTCTTCCACCGCTCCTGGTAGACGGCGGCGGGGGCGCGCATCCGCTCCACATCCTCTTCCGACAGCGTGCGCACCACCTTGCCCGGCGCGCCGAGCACCAGCGAGCGGTCGGGGATTTCCTTGCCCTCCGCGATGAAGGCATGGGCGCCGATCAGGCAGTCACGGCCGATGCGGGCTCCGTTCAGGACGGTGGCGCCGATGCCGATCAGGCTGCCGTCGCCGACGGTGCAGCCGTGCACCATCGCCAGATGGCCGATGGTCACGTTCTTGCCGATGAGCAGCGGGAAGCCGGGATCGACGTGGAGGACGGCGTTGTCCTGGACGTTGCTGCCGACGCCGATGTGGATGCGCTCCTCCTCGGCGCGCATGACCGCGCCCCACCAGACGGACACGTCCTCCTCCAGCAGGATGTCGCCGACGACGGTGGCGCTGGGGGCCACCCAGCAGTTGGGCGACAGGTGCGGGACCTTGTCGTTGAAGGCGTAGATCACCCGTTCCTCCTTCATTCTTCGTGTGGGCCTTCGTATCGGCATCCTACCGCGGAACGGATCGGCGGCGTGAGAATGCTGCACTGCGCTATACCCATAAGAAAATTGCGTGATATGATGGGTGTGCTTGGTTCCCGACCTGTGTGAGGACTCCCATGCCGCTCTACTCCTACCGCTGCACCGTCTGCGACCACGACTTCGAAGCGCTGGTGCGCTCGTCGGACACGCCGGTCTGCTCCTCCTGCGGATCGGCGGCGCTGGAGCGGAAGGTGGCGCGCATCGCGCCGGACACCAAGGCCGACAAGTTCCTCAAGACCGCCCGCGGTGCCGCCGCTGCGGAGGGCCATTTCAGCAACTACAGCAAGGCGGAACGCTCGCGCATTTAGCGCGGCGCTCACGTCCCGTCCGGAATCCCGTATTTCCGCAGCTTGTTCGCGATCATCGTGTGCGAGGTGCGGAGCCGGGCGGCCAGCTTGCGGCTGGACGGGTAGCGCGGGTAGAGGCGGCGGAGCAGGCCGCGCTCGAACGCCGCCGCCGCCTCGTCCCAGTTGGACGGCTCGGCGGGCTCGCCACCGGTTTCTGCGTCCATGCGCGCCCCGGCCAGTTCCAGGTCGGCGGCGTCGAGATAGGCGCCGTCGCTCATCGTCACGGCGCGGAAGATGACGTTCTCCAACTGGCGGACGTTGCCCGGCCAGGGGTTGGCGAGCAGGGCGGCACTGGCCGCCACGGTCAGCCGGCAGGGCGGCCGGCGCGCCTGGGCGCAGGCACGGGCGATGAAGTGCCGGGCGAGCAGAAGGATGTCGTCGCCGCGCTCGCGCAGCGCCGGGACTTGGAGCGACAGCACGTTCAGCCGGTAGAACAGGTCCTCGCGGAAGCTGTGCTCGACGACCATGGCGTCGAGGTCGCGGTGGGTGGCGCTGACCACGCGCACGTCCACCGTCTGCTCGCGGTCCCCGCCGACGCGGCGGAAGCGCCCGTCGTTCAGGAAGCGCAGCAGCTTGGCCTGGAGGTAGGGCGACATCTCCCCGATCTCGTCGAGGAAGACGGTGCCGCCGTGGGCCAATTCCAACAGGCCGGGCTTGCCGCCGCGCTGCGCTCCGGTGAAGGAGCCGGGGGCGTAGCCGAACAGTTCGCTCTCCGCCAGACTCTCCGGAACGGCGGCGCAGTTCAGCGCCAGGAAGGGCTTGTCGCGGCGCGGGCTGGCGCGGTGGCAGGCGTGGGCGATCAGCTCCTTGCCGGTGCCCGTCTCGCCCAGGATCAGCAACGGCGCGTCCACCGCCGCGACCCGCGCCGCCCGCGCCTTCAGCGAGCGGACCGGGACGGACTCGCCGAGGATGCGGTCGAAGCCGCCCTCGTCGAAGTTTTGCAGCGCGTTCAGCCGCTCGCCCAGCCGGCTCGGCGCGAACAGGGTGACCACCCCGCCGGCGGGGCGCCCATCCTCCACGATGGGCGTGGCGTCCAGCAGGAAGGGCTGGCCGTTCAGCGTGACCTCCTGCCCGGCGGCGAGGCGGAAGCCGTTGTCCACCAGGAGATCGGACAGCTCCGCATCGCCGAACAGCCGCCCGAAGTCGGCGCCGGTCAGGGCGGCCTCGCTGCGCCCGGCGACCGTCGCGGCGGCGGCGTTCGCCACCACGATGCGGCAGGCGCGGTCCACCGCCAGAACCGGGTCGGGCAGGGCGGCCAGCAGGGCGTCCAGGTGCAGCCGTCGCCGCGTGCCGGGCAGGATGTCGATGGGGGTGACGGACTCTACCCCCAGCACGGTGCGCAGCGCGGCGTCGAGCGCGCCGAAGCCCGGCACGTCCAGTTCCGGTGCGTCGATGTGGATATGCGGCGGGTCCACCTCCACCGCCACGACGTTCAGGCGCCGCTTGGCGAGAACGGCCAGGATCTCGTGGGCGATGCCGACCCGGTCGGCAAACAAGACGTCGATGCGCATGGCTCTCCCCGGTCGAGGGGTGAGTGTACCACAATGGGCGCATCCGTAAACTTCCGTGTACGCCGTAACGTTTTCTGTACGGATGCAGCAAACAATTGTTTTGCCGTGTTTATCCAGGGTCCAGGAAGCGCATCTCCGGTGATGTGTAACGATTCGTGTACGGCTTTGTCCGGCGCGCAACCGTCCGCCCCAGTGTTTCCGCGGCTTCCGGCACTTGGCATCGGGTTTGCGAGGCAAGAGCGAACAAATCCGTGATCTCGGGAGCCTTCACATGCGCGTCATCGTCCTCGGTAGCGGCGTCATCGGCGTTTCCACCGCTTACTTCCTGGCGAAGGCCGGGCACGAGGTCACGGTGGTGGACCGGCAGCCCGGCCCGGCGCTGGAGACCAGCTACGCCAATGCGGGCGAGGTGTCGCCGGGCTACTCCGCGCCCTGGGCGGCGCCGGGCCTGATGGCGAAGGCCGTGAAGTGGATGCTGATGAAGCACTCTCCGCTGGTGATCCGGCCGAAGCTGGACCCGGCGATGTGGTCCTGGTGCCTGAAGCTGCTGGCCAACGCCAACGAGCGTTCCTACGAGATCAACAAGGGCCGCATGGTCCGGCTGGCCGAATACAGCCGCGACTGCCTGCGCGCCCTGCGCGACGAGACCGGCATCCGCTACGACGAGCGCGCCAAGGGCACGCTCCAGGTCTTCCGCACGCAGAAGCAGGTGGACGCCGCCGCCACCGACATGGCCGTACTGGACCGCTTCAATGTGCCCTACAGCATGCTGGACGTCGAGGGCTGCGCGGCGGTCGAGCCGGCGCTGCGGCTGGTCAAGGAGAAGATCGTCGGCGGCCTGCTGCTGCCCGGCGACGAGACGGGCGACTGCTTCCGCTTCACCAACGCGTTGGCCGCGATGGCGACGGAGCTGGGGGTGGAGTTCCGCTACAACACCGGCATCCGCAAGCTGGAGAACGACGGGCGCCGGGTTACCGGCGTGGTCACCGACGCCGGCACGCTGACCGCCGATTCTTACGTCGTCGCCATGGGCAGCTACTCCCCGATGCTGGTGAAGCCGTTCGGGCTGGACCTGCCGGTCTATCCGGTGAAGGGCTATTCGCTGACGCTGCCCATTGTCGACCCGGCGGGTGCTCCGGAATCCACGGTGATGGACGAGACGCACAAGATCGCGGTGACCCGCCTGGGCGACCGCATCCGTGTTGGCGGCACGGCGGAACTGACCGGCTTCGACCTGACGCTGCGTCCGGGCCGCCGCGGCCCGCTCGACCACGTGGTGAGCGACCTGTTCCCGATGGGCGGCGACCTCTCGAAGGCGGAGTTCTGGACCGGCCTGCGCCCGAACACGCCGGACGGCACGCCCATCGTCGGCCCGACCCCGGTGCGCAACCTGTTCCTCAACACCGGCCACGGCACGCTCGGCTGGACGATGGCCGCCGGCTCGGGCCGGGTGGTCGCCGACGTGGTCGGCGGGCGTCGGACGGAGATCGACATGGACGGGCTGACCGTCGCCCGCTACGGCCGTTCCGCTGCTGCGGCCAGCCGCCCGACGGTTGGCGGCGTGGCCCACCCGACGGCCTGACGGGCCTATTCCCGACGCGCCTGGGCCCCCTGGTTCAGGCGCGCGGTGTTGAATTCCTTCATGCGTGCCGCGTCGAACGAGCCGAGCGCCTTCACCTGATCCGGCGTCGCCTGCAATGTGACGGAGGTCAGGCCCGGCTCCAGCGCCGCCGCTTTCCAGGCGACGGCGTAAGGGCCTTCGCCCTCCGGTTCGGGCGTCACCACGACGGCCTTGAGCGCGCCGTTGCGGTCGAACACCAGATCCTCGACCGTGCCGAAGAAGCCAGCCTCCGTCGCTCCGCCTTCTGTGTTGGCCGGCTGGCCGAGTAGGGCGGAGACGCGCCAGTCACCGGGACGGCTGGCCGCCTGCTGCTGGCGGCGGATCAGGTCCAGCGTGTCGGGGCCGGTGACCGGATAGGCCAGGACTCCGTCCACCGATCCGGGCATGAGCTGGTGCCAGGGCACGGTGAAGCGCGCCTCGCCGACGTCGAGCATGCCGCTGGCCTCGATCACCGCGCTTTCCAGCCGTCCGTCCGGGCCGACGACGAGATCCACCACCTGCCCAAGCTCCTCGCCGAGCAGCCCCTCGACGTCCGTCCCGACGATCACGCCGGCCCGCCAGCCCTGGTAGAGCCGGGGATAGGATGCTTCCGCGGTCTGCACCGTTTCGGCGGACTGGGAAGGTTGTGCCTGGACAGGTTGAGGAACGCCCAGAGTCAGGGACGTGGCGATGGCGAACGCGGCGAGGATGCCCGCCGAAGTGCCGCTGTAACGCATGGGTCTGTGCTCCCGATTGTGACGCGCGGTCCGTCAAAGGGAACATGGGAGGGGCGCGGCGGTTCCGGAGGGAACTCCCCAGAGGTACGCCGGTTGCTGACCGGACAGGCCAACCGAGGAGGTGATCCCATGGCAGGAAAACTGGAGAAGAAGACCGTCGCCGTTCTGGCGACCGACGGCTTCGAACAGGTCGAACTGACCGAGCCGGTGAAGGCGCTGCGCAACGAAGGCGCCGAGGTGCGGATCGTGGCGCCTCAGGGCGGCCAGATTCAGGGCTGGAACCACCACGACAAGGCCGACCGGGTGGATGTGGACCTCACGCTCGATCAGGCGGACCCCGGCACCTTCGACGCTCTGGTGCTGCCGGGCGGCGTCATCAACCCCGACGCGCTGCGGTTGGAGCCCAAGGCCATCGATTTCGTGCGCAGCTTCGTCCAATCGGGTAAGCCCATCGCCGCGATTTGTCACGGCCCCTGGACGCTGATCGACGCGGGCGGCGCCAAGGGCAAGCGCATGACCTCCTGGCCATCGTTGAAGGCCGATCTCGGCAACGCCGGGGCGAACTGGGAAGACAGCGAGGTCGTCACCGACCAGGGTTTGGTGACCTCGCGCAAGCCGGACGATCTGCCGGCCTTCTGCCGCAAGATGGTGGAGGAGTTCGCCGAAGGCCGCCACGGCTCCCACCGCAGCGCGGCGGAGTGAAAATGCACCGTCCCCTCCCCCTGCGCTGGGAGAGGGGACAAACTCTCTAAACGGACGCCAGCGGCGACAGGCCGTTCTGGATCGCCCACACCGCGGCTTGCGTGCGGTTCTGGGCGTTGATCTTCCGCATCACGTTCTTGAAATGCATCTTCACGGTCGATTCCGTGATGTGCAGGTTGCGCGCGATGGCTTTGTTCGACTGCCCGGCGAGCAGACAGCGCAGGATCTGAACCTCGCGTTTCGACAGTTCGTTGCTGGCGGGCTGGGCGCGCTCCGGCTGCGGGCGCTCGCTGTTGGCGTTGGCGATCAGCAGACTGGCGACGTGGGTCGGATAGACCACCTCGCCCAGCATGACCAGTTGCAGGGCGCGCAGCAGGGACTCGCTCGACATCGACTTGTTCAGATAGGCGTCGGCGCCCGCTTTCAGCGACAGCGACAGCGTGCGGTCGGCGATGGCGTCGGCCAGCACGGCGATGCGGGCGCTGGTGGCGGCGCGCAGGCGCTTCACCCCGCCGGCTTCGTCGTTCGTCGCCTCCCCCAGGGCCACCACGATCAGGTCGGGCTGCACACCTTGCGCGATGGCCGCCTCGGCATCCTCCACTGTCGCGGCGTGGTGGCAGACGCGGAACGGGCCGCCGCTGATGAGCGTTCCCAGCGCCGCCGAAAACAGCCGATCATGGTCCACGAGCATGACGTTCCAGGTTCTCATCGAAACTCCTCCGTGACGCCACCCGTGACGAGCAGCGCACAACGCCAATCGTTGTCCGTTTTCGCCTGGGAAAAGGGAAAAAAGCCGTCTTTATTGTATCGAAAAAGCGTGCTTTACGCTGGTTGTCCCGATGATTTATACGGATGGTCAGGGAGCGGCGCAAGATGCTTGGAAGAAGCTCGATACGAATGAATCATAAATGGCTTCGAAACGATAGAAATTCGCATAGCGCTGCTTCCGCAAAGTCCAAAAGAGGTACCTTTATACTTTTCCGCTGGACAGAAAGCCGAGCTGGATTGGGGCGCTTTTGTTTTCCAAGTCGGCTTTCGGCGGCTTGATGGGGTAGCAAAGCAATGGAAGTTCAGCTGCAGACGCGCGGCAAGGAGCGGTCGGTGGCCGGCAGGGCGCAAACGTTTTTGGTGGTGGACGATCACCCCCTGGTGCGGCACGGCTTCGCCCTCTCGGTGGGGGAGATCCACCCGGACGCGCAGGTGCTGGAGGCTGGTTCGCTGGACGAGGCGATGGCCATCGCCGACCGCACGCCGGATCTGACGCTGGTCCTGTTCGACCTCAACCTGGGCGACCGCAGCGGGCGCGACGGTGTGCGCCGCATGGTCGAGGTGCTGGGGCGCCGCCCGCTTCTGGTCATCTCCGGGTCGGACGAGGTGGCGGACATCGTCGACAGCGTGCGGCTGGGGGCCAGGGGTTACATCCTGAAGACCAGTTCCACCGCGGTGCTGGAACACGCGATCTCCCTGGCTCTGACCGGGGAGACCTTCCTGCCGTTGCCGCGCGCCGTCCTGTCCGGCAACGTCGCGGCGGAGGTCGCGCGTCCTTCGGGCCAAATCCTTGACCGGCTGACCGACCGGCAGCGCGACGTGTTCCAGCTTCTGCTGGCCGGCCATTCGAACAAGGAGATCGCGCGGGAGCTGGGCGTGCTGGAAGGCACCGTGAAGGTCCATGTGCGGGCCATCATGCAGAAGCTGGGCGTGCGTAACCGCACCCAGGTCGCCGTCGTGGCCGCCCGCAGCGGATGCTTCCCCGAAGACGTCTGACGCCTTCCGAAGAAGCCGTTTATCCATCCGAACCATGCCTTTATGGCTAGACGGCCGGCCCGCCATTGCGGCCTGCGGAGACTTTCCGGCACTATGACGGAAACGCCCGACAGGAGGGACAATGACGGGCTCTGTGCGTTTCGTGCTCGGCGGACGGGTGGTGGAGGTGCGGGACGCCGATCCCACCACCACGGTGCTGAACTGGCTGCGCGCCAACGGCCGCCCCGGTTCCAAGGAGGGCTGCGCCGAGGGTGATTGCGGTGCTTGCACGGTGGTGCTGGGCGATCTCGCCGCGGATGGGCGCGTCCGTTACCGTGCCGTCAACGCCTGCATCCTCTTCCTGCCGATGATCGACGGCAAGCTGCTGCTGACCGTCGAGGATCTGGCCGGCGAGGACGGGCAACTGCACCCCGTCCAGGCGGCGATGGTGGACAAGCACGCCTCGCAATGCGGTTTCTGCACCCCCGGTTTCGTGATGGCGCTGTTCGCGCTCCATCATGACGGGCGCGTCGCATCCGGCGGCCTGACCGATGGGGCGATCCACGACGCGCTGGCCGGCAACCTGTGCCGCTGCACCGGCTACCGCCCGATCCTCGACGCCGCCCGGACCATGGCGGCGGAGCGGACCGACGACCGCTTCGACCGGGCGGAGGAGGGCATCGCCACCCTGCTGCGCTCCATCCAGCGCGACGGGTCCCTGACCGTCACCCAGGGCGCTGCCAGCTTCCACGCGCCGCGGAGCGTCGATGAACTGGCGGCCCTGTTCGCCGCGCATCCGAACGCCACGCTGGTGGCCGGGGCGACCGACGTCGGGCTGTGGGTGACCAAGCAGGGGCGCAACCTGCCCACGTTGATCCATCTCGCCCAGGTGCGGGAACTCCACCGGATCGACGAGGGTACCGATGCGCTGGAGATCGGCGCGGCGGTGACCTACACCGACCTGCTGCCGGTTCTGGAGCGCCGCCTGCCCGAGTTGGCCGCTCTGGTCACCCGCATCGGGGCGGCGCAGGTGCGCAACTCCGGCACGCTGGGCGGCAACGTCGCCAACGGCTCACCCATCGGGGACAGCATGCCGGCCCTGCTGGCGCTGGGCGCCTCGCTGGTGCTGAACCGGGGCGGGGTGCGGCGGGAGCTGCCGTTGGACCGCTTCTACCACGGCTACCGCAAGAACGACCTGAAGCCGGGTGAGTTCGTCGAGCGCATCCGCATTCCCCTGCCGCGCGAAGGCCAGCGCTTCGCCACCTGGAAGGTGTCCAAGCGGCGGGACCAGGACATCTCCGCCGTCTGCGCCGCCTTCCTGCTGACGCTGGACGGAGAGGGAGGGGTGGCGGAGCTGCGCACCGGCTACGGCGGCATGGCGGCGACCCCGGCCCGCGCCCCGGCGCTGGAGGCGGCGATGGCCGGGCAGCCCTGGACGGCGGACGCCGTGGCGGCGGCCCTGCCGGCGCTCGACGGCGACTTCCGCCCCATGACCGACATGCGGGCCGGCGACCGCTACCGGGCGCTGGTGGCGAAGAATCTGCTGATGCGCTTCCTTCTTCACACGACCGGGGCCGAATTGCCCTCCCTGGAGGCCGTGCATGGCTGACGGCAGCACCATCCAACCGATCCGCGGTGGCGTCCACCGGGGCATCGAGCATGAAAGCGCCCGCAAGCATGTGATGGGCGCCGCAGCCTACACCGATGACATCCCGGAACTGCCTGGCACGCTGCACGTCGCGGTGCGGCTGTCCGAGCGGGCGCACGCGCGCATCCTGGGCATGGACCTGTCGCGGGCGAAGCAGGCGCCGGGGGTGCACGCGGTCCTCACCTACGCCGACGTTCCGGGGGATGGCGACATCGGCACCGTCCAGCGCGGCGATCCCATTCTGGCCGACGAGCTGGTGACCTACGCCGGGCAGGCGGTGGTCGCCGTGGCGGCGGAGACGCTGTTGCAGGCCCGCGCCGCCGCCCGGCTGGTGGAGATGTATTACGAGGATCTGCCGGCGGTGCTGACCGCCGAGGCGGCGCTGGACAAGGGCAGCTTCGTCTCGCCGCCGCTGACCTTCCGGCGCGGCGACGCGGCGGCGGAGGTCGCCGGGGCGCCGCACCGGCTGACCGGCACGCTGGAGGTCGGCGGCCAGGACCATTTCTATCTGGAAGGCCACATCGCCTACGCCATCCCCAAGGAGGACGGCGACCTGCTGGTCCATTCCTCGACCCAGCACCCGGCCGAGGTCCAGCACGCCGTCGCCCAGGTGCTGGGGCGGCCGATGCACGGCATCGCCGTGGAGTGCCGGCGCATGGGCGGCGGCTTCGGCGGCAAGGAGAGCCAGCCGGCGCAGATCGCCGCCATCGCCGGCCTGCTGGCGAACACCACGAAGCGTCCCGTGAAGTTCCGCCTGGACCGCGACGACGACATGCTGATGACCGGCAAGCGCCACGACTTCTTCGTGCGCTACGACGTCGGCTTCGACGGCGAGGGGCGCATCCAGGGTCTGGAGATGGACCTTGCCGGGCGCTGCGGCGTGTCGCTGGACCTGTCCAACGGCGTGGTGGACCGCGCCATGTTCCACGCCGACAACGCCTATTACCTGCCGGCGGCGCGGGTGACCGGGCACCGCTGCAAGACGAACACGGTGTCCAACACCGCCTTCCGCGGCTTCGGCGGCCCGCAGGGCGTCATCGCCATCGAGCATGTGGTGGACGAGATCGCTCGCTCCCTCGGCAAGGATCCGCTCGACGTGCGCCGCGCCAACCTCTACGGCGGGCCGGGCCGCGACACCACCCATTACGGGATGCCGGTGGAGGAGCCGGAGATCCTGGCCGAGCTGATGGACCGGATCGAGCGGGACGGCGACTACCGCCGCCGGCGGGAGGAGATCGACGCCTTCAACGCCCGCAGCCCGGTGCTGAAGAAGGGGCTGGCGGTGACCCCGGTGAAGTTCGGCATCTCCTTCACCGTCAAGCACCTGAACCAGGCGGCGGCGCTGGTCCATGTCTACACCGACGGGTCCATCCAGGTGAACCACGGCGGGACGGAGATGGGGCAGGGCATCCACACCAAGATGGCCCAGATCGCCGCCCAGGAGTTCCAGATCGACGTGGACCGGGTGCGGGTCACCGCCAGCGCCACCGACAAGGTGCCGAACGCTCCGCCCACCGCGGCGTCCGCCGGCACCGACCTGAACGGCATGGCGGTGCGCATCGCCGTAGGGACCATCCGCGACCGGCTGGTGGCGTTCCTCGCCCAGCACTGCCACACCACGCCCGACAAGGTGGAGTTCCGCGACAACGCCGTCTTCGCCGGGAACCACGCCATGACCTTCGCGGAGGTGGCGAAGCTCGCCTATCTGAACCGGGTGTCGCTGTCCTCCACCGGCCATTACGCCACGCCGAAGATCTGGTGGGATCGCGAAAAGTGCGAGGGGCGGCCCTTCTTCTACTTCTCCTGCGGCGTCGCGGTAACGGAGGCGCTGATTGACACGCTGACCGGCGAGTACAGCTTCCCCCGCGCCGACGTGCTGCACGACTGCTCGGGCAGCATCAACCCCGCCATCGACCTTGGGCAGGTGGAGGGCGCCTTCGTCCAGGGGCTGGGCTGGGTCACGTCGGAGGAGCTGTGGTGGGACGGCGAGGGACGCTTGCGCACCCACGCGCCCAGCACCTACAAGATTCCGACCTCGCGCTCGCTGCCGGAGGATTTCCGGGTGGCGCTCTACACCGACCGCCCCAACCGGGAGGACACGGTGTTCCGCTCCAAGGCGATCGGGGAGCCGCCGCTGATGCTCGGCATCTCGGCGTGGCTGGCGCTGAAGGACGCCGTCGCGGCGGTGGGCGGCCACCGGCTGCCCGTGCGCCTCGACGCGCCCGCGACGCCGGAACGCGTGCTGTTGGCCGTCGAGGATGTAAAGGCCCAGAAGTTGAAAGCAGGGATGGGTTCCACCGGTGGCTGATGCGTTGATGAAGAAGGTCGCCGTCCAAGGCGCGGCGACGGTGCGGTTCGAGCATCGCCATGGGGCCACGCGCCTCGCCACGCTCTACCACCACGACCCGCTGCGGGTGCTGCTGCCCGACCCGCGGGCTGGAGACCTGCCCATCGCGGTGCTGGTCACCACCTCGGGCGGGCTGGTCGGCGGCGACCGGCTGGACGTCTCCCTGTCGGTGGGACCGGGGGCGGCGGCGCTGGTGACGACGCAGGCGGCGGAGAAGGTCTACCGCTCCGCCGGGCCGGACTGCCGCATCGACACCCGCGTGACCGCGGAGTCCGGCGGCTGGCTGGAATGGATGCCGCAGGAGGCCATCGTCTTCGAGGGCTCGCGCCTGCGCCGCCTGACCCGGCTGGAGCTGGAGGGCGACGCCCGCCTGATCGCCGGGGAGATGCTGGTCTTCGGGCGCGCCGCCTTCGGCGAGACGGTCACCCGCGGCCTCGTCCGCGACGCCTGGGAGGTGGCGCGCGACGGGCGGCTGGCCTGGGCCGACGCCCTGCACATGGACGGCGACCTCGCCGAGACGCTGGCCCACCCGGCGGGCTTCGGCGGGGCCGGAGCCTGCGCCACGCTGCTCTACGCCGCACCCGACGCCGGGAGCCGGCTGGAGGCGCTGCGCGTGGCGGCGGAGGGGCTGGAGGGCGTGCGGGTCGGCGCCACGGCCTTCGACGGGCTGCTGGTCGTCCGCATCCTGGGCGGCGAGGCGCTGGCGGTGCGCGGCGCCTACGCGGCGCTGTGGTCCCATCTGCGCTCCGCGGCGGCGGGCCTGCCGGTCAGATTGCCGCGGCTGTGGGAGGTCTGAGTCCCCTTGTCAAAGGGGGATTGCCGGCGTAGCTCCGGTCCCATGCGCTTCACCATCGTCACCTACGGGTCCCAGGGCGACATCCGTCCTTACGTCGCTCTTGGGAAGGGTCTGCGGGCCGCCGGGCACTCCGTCGCCTTTCCCGCCGACCGCGAGTTCCGCGAAGTGATCGAGCGGCATGGCCTGGACTACAGCCCGCTGTCCGGCGATCTGCGCGCGGTGACGGGCAGCCGGGAGGCGGACGGGCTGTTCCGCGACGGCATCAACCCCGTCAAGATGATGCGGGCGCTGCTGCGCCTCGGCCAGGACCACGCGCTGGACTGGACGCGGGAATATTGGGAGGCGGCGCAGGGAAGCGACGCGATCATCGCCTCCGGCCTCGCCTTCTACGCGGGCGTCGCGGTGGCGGAGAAGCTGGGCGTTCCGGTCGTCGGGACGGCGTTGCAGCCGATGGCGCCGACGCGGGCCTTTCCGCCGCCGATGATGCCGCCCCGGCGCTTTCCCGGCGTCGTGAACTACGCCCTGCATCTGGCGATGATGCAGCTCGTCTGGCAGACCTTCCGGGCGCCGACCAACCGGGCGCGGCGCGCGGTGTTGGGGCTGAAGCCCTCCTTCATCGGGCCGGGACCTTTGCTGATGACGGCGAAATGGCCGATGCCCTACGCCTTCTCGACCCATGCGCTGCCGCGGCCGGACGACTGGCCGGACTTCATCCGGGCGACCGGATTCTGGTTCCTGGACGAGGCCGACGCCTACACGCCGCCGCCCGACCTCGTGGCCTTTCTCGAAGGCGGCCCGCCGCCGGTTTATGTCGGGTTCGGCAGCATGGCCGGGTTCGATCCCGCCGAGACGACGCGGCTGGTCGTCGAGGCCCTGAACGGACGGCGCGCCGTGCTGTCCGCCGGGTGGGGCGGAATCGACCGCTCGGCCTTGCCGGAGACCGTCCATGGCCTGGAATCGGCGCCGCACGACTGGCTGTTCCCGCGCATGTCCGCCGTGGTCCATCACGGCGGCGCCGGCACCACGGCGGCGGGCGCGCGGGCGGGCGTGCCGGCGGTGGTGGTCCCCTTCATGGGCGACCAGCCCTTCTGGGGCGCCCGGCTCCACGATCTCGGCGTCGCGCCGCCGCCGATTCCCCGCCGCACGCTGACCGCCGAGGGGCTTGCCCGCGCCATCGCGGCGACCGGCGATCCGGCCATGCGCGGCCGGGCCGGGGCGCTCGGCGCCCGCATCCGGGCCGAGGACGGTGTCGGAAACGCGGTGCGATTCATCGAAGAGGGATTGGCGCATCGCAGCAACGTGGCATAATCCCGCCAAACCATCGGGTAGGCGGAGAGACAGCCCCATGAACCTGACACCGCGCGAGAAGGACAAGCTTCTCGTGGCCATGGCCGCCATGGTGGCGCGCCGCCGGCTGGAGCGTGGCGTGAAGCTGAACCATCCCGAGGCGGTGGCCCTCATCACCGATTACGTGGTGGAAGGGGCCCGCGACGGGCGGACCGTGGCCGAGCTGATGCGCGACGGCGCGACGGTGATCACCCGCGATCAGGTGATGGACGGCATCCCGGAGATGATCCACGAGATCCAGGTCGAGGCCACCTTCCCCGACGGCACCAAGCTCGTCACCGTCCACCAGCCGATTCGCTAAAGGGAGCCCCGATGAAACCCGGTGAAATCATCCCCGCCGCGGGCGAGATCGAACTCAACGCCGGCCGCGACACGGTGGAGCTGGACGTCGCCAACGCCGGTGACCGCCCGATCCAGGTCGGCTCGCACTACCACTTCGCCGAGACGAACAGGGCGCTGACCTTCGACCGCGAAAAGGCGCGCGGCTTCCGTCTGGACATCCCCGCCGGGACGGCGGTGCGCTTCGAGCCGGGGCAGACGCGGCGCGTGCGGCTGGTCGCCTACGCCGGCAACCGCGTGGTCATCGGCTTCAACGGCAAGGTCAACGGCAGCCTGTGAAGGGCGCCAGCGGAGGGCATCAGACATGGCGCATCGCATCGACCGGGCCGAATACGCGGCCCTTTACGGCCCCACCGTGGGCGACCGTGTCCGGCTGGCCGACACCGACCTGATCGTGGAGGTCGAGAAGGACCACACCGTCTATGGCGAGGAGGTCAAGTTCGGCGGCGGCAAGGTGATCCGCGACGGCATGGGGCAGGCCCAGACCTCGCGCCAGGGCGGCGCCGTGGACACCGTCATCACCAACGCGCTGATCATCGACCATTGGGGCATCGTCAAGGCCGACATCGGCATCACCGGCGGGCGCATCGCCGGCATCGGCAAGGCCGGCAATCCGGACGTCCAGCCGGGCGTGACCATCGTCGTCGGGCCGGGAACCGAGGTCATCGCGGGCGAGGGCAAGATCGTCACCGCCGGCGGCATCGACGCCCACATTCACTTCATCTGTCCGCAGCAGGTGGACGAGGCGCTGAACAGCGGCGTGACCACCATGCTGGGCGGCGGCACCGGCCCGGCGGCGGGCACGTCGGCCACCACCTGTACGCCGGGGCCGTGGCACATGGCCCGCATGCTCCAGGCGGCGGAGGGGCTGCCGATCAACCTCGGCTTCTTCGGCAAGGGCAACGCCAGCCGTCCCGACGCGCTGCTGGAGCAGATCGCGGCGGGCACCTGCGGCATGAAGCTGCACGAGGACTGGGGCACCACCCCGGCGGCCATCGACACCTGCCTGACGGTGGCGGAGGAGACGGACATCCAGGTGGCGATCCACACCGACACGCTGAACGAGTCGGGCTTCGTGGAAAACACCATCGCCGCCTTCAAGGGCCGCAACATCCACGCCTTCCACACCGAGGGCGCGGGCGGCGGCCACGCGCCGGACATCATCAAGGTGGCCGGCCTGCCCAACGTGCTGCCCAGCTCCACCAACCCGACGCGGCCCTTCACGGTGAACACGGTGGACGAGCATCTCGACATGCTCATGGTCTGCCACCACCTGTCGCCCCGCATCCCGGAGGACGTGGCCTTCGCCGAAAGCCGCATCCGGCGCGAGACCATCGCGGCGGAGGACATCCTGCACGACCTCGGCGTCTTCTCGATGCTGAGTTCGGACAGCCAGGCCATGGGCCGGGTGGGTGAGGTGATCATCCGCACTTGGCAGACCGCGCACAAGATGAAGGTCCAGCGCGGGCGTCTGGCCGAGGAGACGGGCGAGAACGACAACTTCCGCGTCAAGCGCTACATCGCCAAATACACCATCAACCCCGCGCTATCGCACGGCATCGCCCATGTCGTCGGCTCGGTCGAAGTCGGCAAGCTGGCCGATCTGGTGGTCTGGTCGCCGTCCTTCTTCGGCGTGAAGCCGGACATGGTGCTGAAGGCCGGGACCATCGCGGCGGCGCTGATGGGCGACCCCAACGCCTCTATCCCGACGCCGCAGCCGGTGCATTACCGCCCGATGTTCGGCGCCTACGGCCGCGCGATGCAGGCCAGCTCCCTGACCTTCGTCAGCAAGCTGTCGCTGGAGAACGAGGCACTGCGCTCGCTCGGCCTGCGGCGCGAGCTGGTCGCGGTGACGGGGGTGCGGGCCATCGGCAAGAAGCAGATGATCCACAACGATTCCACACCCCACATCGAGGTCGATCCGGAAACCTACGAGGTGCGCGCCGATGGCCAGCTCCTGACCTGCGAGCCGGCGGACGTGCTGCCCATGGCGCAGCGGTACTTCCTGTTCTGAGTGTGGGGTGACGGGTTCGTGATTGGTGTCTTCGATTCCGGGCATGGCGGTCTGACGGTGCTGCGCGCGCTGGTGGCCGCCGCTCCCGGGCGTCCCTTCGTGTATCTCGGCGACCATGCCGCCGCTCCCTATGGCCCGCGCAGCGAGGAGGACATCTACCGCCTGACGGTCCAGGGGGTGGAGCGGCTGTTCGCCCAGGGCTGCGGGCTGGTCGTCCTGGCCTGCAACACGGCGGCGGCGGTGGCCCTGCGGCGGATGCAGCGGACGTGGCTGCCCGTGGCCCATCCGGGCCGCAACGTGCTGGGCGTCCTGGTGCCGATGGTCGAGGCGATCACCCGCGTGCCCTGGATGCAGGACGGCCCCGCCGCCGACTGGCGACCGGAGCCGCGGACGGTCGGCGTCTTCGCCACTCCGGCCACCGTCACGTCGGGCTCCTTCCCGCGCGAGATCGGCAAGCGGGCGCCTGACGTGCGGGTGGTGCAGCAGGCCTGCCCGGACCTCGTCCCGCTGATCGAGCGCGGGGCGGGGGACGCGGAACTGGCTCCGGCGGTGCGCGGCTATGTGCGGGCGCTGCTGGCGCAACTCGGCGGCCAGCCGCTGGACGCGGCGGTGCTCGGCTGCACCCATTACCCGCTGGTGGCGCATCTGTTCGCGGAGGCGCTGCCGCCGGGGGTGGAGGTGCTGTGCCAGCCCAGTCTGGTCGCCCGGTCGCTGGACAATTACCTGGAGCGCCACCCCGAATACGCGCCGGCCCCGACCGCTGGCGAGGCGGCGGGCGCCC
Source organism: Azospirillum sp. UFLA03-27 (assembly GCF_059803775.1). Taxonomy (NCBI): domain Bacteria; kingdom Pseudomonadati; phylum Pseudomonadota; class Alphaproteobacteria; order Rhodospirillales; family Azospirillaceae; genus Azospirillum; species Azospirillum sp. UFLA03-27. The sequence continues at coordinate 34,908 of NZ_JAUQTX010000039.1, forward strand.
TTCGTTTCTTCACCACGGGAGCGGCGGAACCGGTCGGCGCCCTCGCGGGGCGTTTCTTCGGCCGGCCCACACCCTTCGAACGGCTTTCTCCATGACCGACACGCTCCGCCGCGCCACCCGAGTCCACGCCCGCGGCCATTGGCCCGCCGAGCGCGAGGCCGGCACGGTGACCCTCGCCTTCGACGACCGCCATCGGCGGCGCATGGTGATGACGGACGATGCGGGGGCCGACTTCCTGCTGGACCTGCCGCGCGCGGTCGCGCTCGACCATGGCGACGGGCTCGAACTGGGCGACGGCGCCTTCCTGCGCGTGGTCGCCGCCGACGAGGAACTGATGGAGGTGCGCTGCGGCGGCGGGACGGAGGGCTTCGCCCGCATCGCCTGGCACCTCGGCAACCGCCACCTGCCGGTGCAGATCGTCGGCGAGACCATCCGCCTGCGCCGCGATCATGTGATCGAGGACATGCTGAAGGGGTTGGGAGCCAGCGTCGCGGCCATCCAAGCGCCCTTCGCGCCGGAGGGCGGGGCGTACTCGGGGC